>CAMWYL010000397.1 GCA_947178465.1 uncultured Lachnospiraceae bacterium
ATTTTCAAGCAGGTTATCACAGATGATGCCGTGCTCCGACGCAGTCAGGTATGTCTCCGCGTCCTGTTCGGAACAGTGATCTTCCCGATGAATCCTGTGGTTTTGGACCGTGTCAAAACGACTTTTGATATATGTGGTAAAAAAATTGTCAAGGTTTATCGGAAGGGCTGAGTTAAGCGGGCAGGAATAAAGAGGGTGCAGACGAGTGCTCTGCTCCCTGTGAAGCCGCTCAATTTCATCCTTTAGAAGTTGGTTTGAAACGGTAAGCTCCTGAACGTGCAGGGACAATTCGAGCTGCTGCAGGTCATCTGCGTGCTCGTCTCCGGTATCGTTGGCGGTCTCATCGGTTACTGATATGGTATCTGTTTCCTGTTGCGGCTTATACGACCATATGAACAAAATGGAACCGGCTGTCAGGCACAGGGCGCAGGGCAGGGGAGCGTCCAATGAGATTGCGCACATACCGGCGATAAAGAAAATACTGTTTAATATAAGTGGAAAAATTTTATTCATTTCATTTTCCTTTCCCATAATCAGGTTTATAAAATAATACGGTTAATTGTATCAATTGTAAAAAGATATCATAAAAAAAGAACAAAATGTCATGAATTGACTGTAAAACGTATTGAATAGACATTTTATGCGGATGAACTGAGCGGATAATTCTCCTTCTGACAGATTATTCTGTCGATTCGGCACGATTTTTGGTCTATTCATGACAACACGCTTATTTTGGGAAATTATTGTTGTAAATTTACAATAGGGTTTTTGCAGAAAATTGGCATGGAGGTAAGAGCGTGAAAAATAACCAATTATTTCCTTTTGAGAGAAATCGCTATTATGCCGGAAAGCTTCTGACCTCGGCAGACTTTGAGGCCGAACAGCTTTATATGAATAATAAGCGGCGTTTCCTAAATCGTATTATGTTTGGGAGTGGGATTGCCTGCGGATTAAATGTTGTTAATCTGGACGATTTATCCATATTGATGGAGAGTGGAGTCGCGATTGATGAAACCGGACGGGAGATTGTGGTGGAATCAACAGTCATTAAACGCCTGTCGGGTGTAAAAGGATTTGACTCTTTGAAGACCGACCGGGCAGGGCTTTATATCCGGTACAAAGAAGAAGATGTTCATGCGGTATACTGCGGTGATATCGGAACGGACGGAAAAGAATATGAGAGCAACAGGATTGATGAAGGGTATGAGCTTTATCTGAAGGATGTAGAGGATACGGCGTTTTTTGAGGATGAGAATGAGGAACTGCTCTTAAGAGAGAGCTTCATGGATAATGCGGATTATGAAGTATCCGTCAGTATGCCATACACTGTGGCGAAGGGACAGGCCGTAAAGCTTGTGGTTTGTGTCCGCAAAAAATCAGAGGAGACAAAGAACTTGTATTTTCATGCAAGATTACAGCTGCCTGCGTTCACAAATTCTTCAGGAAAGCACGAACTGGAAATTGAACTGCATGACATATCCCTTTCCAAGGGACAGAAGCTGACGAAGGAATATTGGCTGAATTGTGACAATACGGAAGCAAGGGAGACGGACATCCTATGCAACAGGGAGGATATCCGGCTTCGTGTCGGCGCTTATGAAGTGGAGCCGGGAAGCGGTGTTCATTTCAAGGTGCTGCTTTCAGACAGCGCGCCTTACCGGATTGCGGCAAGCGAGGCAGGCAAGGAAAGCCTGGATGCGAATATGAAAGCAAAAGCGGATGATGGCGTCTGTATCGCGGTATTGCAGCTGCTTCGGACGGAGGTAAGCTGCCTGATCAGTGAGATCCGGGAAGAAGGAATTAAGCATTATATTATGACACCGGGGAAGGTTGCACAGAGGCAGCTTTTGATGTCATATTTTACCAATAGTGACAGAAGGGAGCCGATACCGGAACCGCGACAGCAGGGAACGAGTCAAAGCGTAGTGTCAATGGAAATGCCTGCGTTTATGACGAGTGGACGTTTTGAGATACCGCTTGATATCAATATGAAAAAAGGCGACGTCTGCATTTCAGATGAAATCATGCACGGGCTTGGCAAGGGAAATGTTTACGTCGAAGTGGGAATTGAATATATTGATGAGAATCCATACGGGAAAAATAACCGTCGGAATGTGATTTATGGGAATCCGTCCCTCTTTGATGCAAATGAGTGTATGCAGGTGGAAACCGCAGTCAGGGTGCTGAATGACAAGGGAAGCTTCCAGGTGGCGGCAAAGCTGCTCGGCGAACAGAAAAGCATTGTACTTCAGCTGAACTGGGTAGCGTTTAAGTTTAACGCAGGCAAAGATGCGGACGAGCTGCAGGACGCGGACGGATTTATAGCTCCTGAGATGCCGACGGTTCGTCTTAAGGCGAAGGAGAGTTATTTCTTTAATGTAAACTTCAATAATATGGACGCATGCCGCCTGAGCTATGAACTGACAGAGCCGGATAGCGGGGAAATCGGGGCGGACGGTCTGTATACGGCGCCGGCAAAGGAAGGTGTATATGAGATATTCATCTATTGTACGGATATGCCAAAGATTTCCACATATGCATACGCAGTGGTAAGCAAATGATGACACTGTGAAAATAAATTTTCGCAGGTTATGGGAAGGCAGGGTTATTACATGCTTGGAGGTAAAGATGCTTCTGAATACAGGGAAAAAGCAATATAAGATTGTCAGGGAAGTATTGACCGGTGAGACAAATGATATCTTTGTATGCCAAAAGCAGAACGAACCCACGGCACCATACAAGGTGATCTGGCTGGTCAGGGACCGCCGAATCGCCAAGGAACTGATGGGAAAGCTCGGCGATGTGTGCGAGGAATGCTTTATGCACAATGAAAATGCGGGATTTGTGTTTGAGTATGGCGAGGAGAGGCAGTTGGACAGATTTTATCAGACCACGATACAGAGCGGAGCTGCCTCGGAGCCGCGGATATGGCTCGAGCTGGTAGTCCGATGCATGACATCGGAACTGCCGCCCGCGGTATTAAATATGATATTGAAACAGAAACAGATTCATATCAGTGCGGACGGAAGTATCCGGTTTGGTTATTTTTTGGATTTGTCTGAATATGATGCGCAAGCCGGGGAAAAAGAAAATGCGGCATTGTGCGCGGCATATATCGCACGGCTGATTGAATCCGGACTTGCGATAGAGTCCGGTATTGCAAAAAATATCCGCATGATGAATCTGATTCAAAAGAAACTGGAGCGGGAAAAATATCAGGAATTTATGCAGTTGTATAGCGATATTAAGCTGATGACAAGGGAAAGCGATTCGGGAAGCAGGAAAGAAAGCCTGAAAGCCATTGTTACATCCGGGCAGGACAGGATCTGGAAATTGCTTGCGGTTTTGTGTATCGTGCTGGTGTGTATTGTTATTTTCATGCTTGTGGGACATCTGTTTTTCGGGGAAT
>CAMWYL010000398.1 GCA_947178465.1 uncultured Lachnospiraceae bacterium
CCTTAATGGTTTGCAGCAGTTCTTCCTTGTTTTTCTTTCGATTGTATAAATCGTTAAATAATTCAAAAATTGTTTTTCTGTTTTTCATAATAATCCAACATGTAAAAATAAGAATTACCGTTGCAACAATTATAACTGTAGGATTAATATTTTCCAGATATTTCATTAATAGCTTTTCCATTACATAATTTTACCTTTCTTATAAAATTGTAATGTACTTGTCAGATACATATCCGATAAGATTATCTTTTGTTTTTACTTTATACCATCCGTTATCGGCGCGTTCCATAATCCGGACCTCATCATTTGCTTCCAAAACAGATATTATATTATTGCTTTCAACTTTAGGGGTCTTACGCATATTAAGCTTCGTACAATTGGAAACTTTACCGGTCATAAGAGCAGAAGACGAAGTGTTTGTTGTATTTTTGAAGCTTTCAGGAACAGTTACTACCCATAAATATTTTACCTGTTTCGCAAACAGCTCCCATGTATTTTTTACTCTTGCACTTGCGACAGATGCAGGATCATTAATATATACATATCCGTTTTCGTACTGATATAAAAGAATGAAATGCCCGGCATTCGTCCAGTTTCCCTTGCCCATACATGCGATTACCCAATCGCCTTTTTTAAGAGCATTTAATGCTTCTGTATGTGCGGCAGAAGATGATTGTCCATACAAATTCGACCGGTTTAATCTTTTACATGTGATCCCGTACTGATTTAATTGTGGAACAAAGTATGTATAATAGGTTCCCTGATTAAGTGCCTTGTATCCATGTGCCATAGACCATTCTGCCGTTGTGACGGGGATTACGTTTTTATCCTTTAAAGCAGCGATTATCATGGCGGCAACAGTAACACCGCATCCGGCGCTGCCAATTGTTTTTGCTTCACCTTTGGCTGAATAATTGTAATTTTTCCATCTTGCATCTGTTTGAAGATAACGGACCGGTTTAACGGTTTTTACGGCAGAAGGAACGGGAGAAGAGGCAACAGAAGATACAGGCTTATCAAATAACTCCTTCTCAGCGGCACGTCTGTTTACAAGTCCCTGTAATATTTTGCCGCCGGCTTTGTTGTATGCTGTAATTTTTGCACTGATTTCGGCAATGGTACGTTGTCCGTTGTTAAGCAAGGTTTTTAGATTTCCGCTTCCGCAATTAAATGTAAAACTGACAAGCGCATCAAACTGATTTTGATTCCAATGGTATTTACCGTCATAACCGTTTACCGCTTTCTCGGCATTGGCACAGTCAGATTTTAAATACGAATCAGCTTGCGCTTGCGTTATTTTTTGTCCTTCTGATACGCAGAGGGTATGTCCGTAACCAATGGTCCATACACCGACACTGTCCTGATAAGATGTTAATATGCACCCCTCAAACTTTTTAATCAGAGTAAGACCGTTATCGCTTATCGATAAACTCATAAGACCACATCCTTATTGTTTCCTGACCATATTTACGGAAGCTTCAATCTTTAGCCGCAACCACTTATCAAATGACCCATATAGCCGTTCAATAGCTTTCTTTGTTTCATCAGAAATCATATTCACGGCTTCTGCATATGCACGATGAAAGGCTTCTTTCTGTGCCGTTTCATCAAATCTTCCGGTTGCTTTTAGGGAATCCGTGTAAATCTGGTTCACATACAGTACGGCATCCATAACATCAGATAATGCACTCTTAACAATTTCATTTAAATTTTCATTTTCCGTAGCATCCGCAATAATATTGCTTTCCTTAATCTTTGCTTTGATAAGATTAACTGCGTATGCAGCGACAACCGGTAAGATAACCGTTAAAGCAAGATACAGGCAATCGTTTAATAGCTCTGAAAATTCCATGGTTCCTCCTGACTAACCGACCGCATCAGGGTCGTTTTCGATTATATTTTCTGTTACGTTATCGGGTTCACAATGATTGCGACAATGGAAAGTGATGCGATTGCTTCATCGTGAGTCTGATAATATTCTTTAAACATTTATTTCACCGCTTGAAATACCAATTTCTTGTGTGCTTAATCCGCGCAAAGATTCAACACAATTTTTCAATTTGTTACACACATAGTCCAATTCTTCTTTGGTTTCTGTTCCTGAAGCTGAAAACGTCAGACGTATGCAGCTATGGATATCCTTCTCATCCATTCCGATGGAAGATAAGGTGGCAGAGGCGGAAAGCTCTCGACTGTTACAGGCGGATCCGGTACTAACCTGAATCCCGTTCATATCCAACAGAAGCATTAAGGATTCTCCTTCAAGCCCTTTAAAACACATATATAGATTATGTGGTAATCTGTTTCCGGATTCGATGGAGGCTCCGACTAAATAGCTATCCGGTATATTATTCATGATATAATCATACACATAATCTCTGTCAGCCGAGGAGATAGAAGAGTAGTCGTAGTCCTTAACTGCTTTGCCTAATGAAGCAATACCCAAGACGTTCTCTGTCCCTCCGACAAGTCCCTGCTCCTGTCCGCCATATATAAGAGGTTTTAAATGAATATTTCTTTGTTTCCACAGTACACCAACGCCTTTAAGTGCGTGAAGCTTGTGTCCGCTAAATGTTAAAATATCAACATAGTATCTCCATAAACTCATGGTAACTTTATATGACGGAATATAACCGGTTGCGTCAACAACGAAAATACCATTGTGTTTATGCACGATATAGCCGATGGTAATGACATCATTGATTGTTCCGATTTCTGAATTGGCTGCTTCTATACATACAAGCAGTTTCCGACCGGTATGCCTTGTCAGCATAGCTTCCAAATATGCTATATCTGTTTCTCCTTCAGCATTTACCTTCAATGGTGTATGATATTTGCATGATTCGCATGCTTTTAACATCGATTTATGAGCGGTAGGAGAGTAGAACACTGTATACGGATTTTCCTTTGGATTATCTGAAACCAGACCCTTTATGGCCAAAGTGTTTGCTCCCGAGCCGGATGGTGTAAAGTAAATATCCATTGGATCAGCGTTGATAAAGTGTGCAACGGATTGCCGCGCTTCCGTGATAATCTGTTTTGGTTTTGTTCCCTGTGAATGTAAAGACGAAGGATTTCCCCAGTCGTTTAATACAGAGATTAAATATTCTTTCATTGAATCGGATAAATTTGTTGTTGCTGCATAATCCAGATAAACGTTCATTTTCCGGTACTCCGTTTTAAACTTCATATTTTGTATTGGAATACATTTCAGATAAAGCTGTCCATAGACGCTTTTCTTTTCGGTATTTCCAGACGGAAACTCCGGCATCATTTGTATATACCCATGTATATCGGATGCCTTATTATTTTAAAAATATCACATGATCTAAAAAAGGTGGAGGATGTTGGTTATCCCATTTGTTTTTCTTTTCCATATATTTTAATTGGTCGTAAAAAAAATGG
>CAMWYL010000399.1 GCA_947178465.1 uncultured Lachnospiraceae bacterium
ATTCCGAATATCAGGAGATTTTGACAGTGCCGATTCAACAGCTTGCAAGAACCTGTCAATTGGCTCCGGAAACCTTCTCTGAGGAAGAGCTGCAGAAGCTTTACGATTATCTGCCCGAGGAATATCTGGCGCGTTACAGAAATAAGCTGTCCGATGGGGTGAAAATAGGATTTGTCAATGAAGTCTATGAGCAGGACGCAGCCGGGTTCTGGCAGATTTGGTTTGCGGGATTGAGAAGAACGCCAATGTCCTATCTGAACGCATGGCTTTTGACCTCTTATGGATATTGGTATCCGGACACCGTCATAGACGTGTATGCAGGCAATGAGGTATATACGTTTACCTACGGAGACAACGCGTATTTTGGCTATGAGACGGAGCAGCCGGGGGAAAGAGCGTCTGTTATTCCACCGATAGACCATTTCTATCGGAAGCTGTCCCTTGAAATATATAAAGAGAAGCTGCCTGTGGTCTCCATGCTTTTTTCGCCGGGCTTTGTATTTTGGATACTGCTGTTTTGTTTGGGATATTTGATAAAAACGAAGGGGATTAAGGGAATCTTACCTTACATAATATTGGTTTTTATGGTAGGCACACTGCTTTTGGGACCTACCTTTCTTCCAAGATATGTATTTTTTCTTTGGTTTTGTATTCCTTTTATTTTGGGTAATATATTATACACAGACACTGTTGGAAAAAAGGAGGAGCTATGATTGCATTAGTGGGTTACACGGGATTTGTGGGAAGTAATATTTACGCACGGGCGAGAAACCGTATTGAAGGCGTATTCGACTCCAAAAACATTGAAAAAGCATATGGGCTGGAGCCGGAGATTTTGATTTATGCGGGACTTCGGGCGGAAAAGCATCTTGCGAACAGCGCGCCGGAAAAGGATTTGGGCATGATGCTTCAGGCCTGTGAAAATATTCGCTTGATTAATCCCAAAAAGCCGATATTGATTTCTACAATTGATGTATATAAAAATCCCGTAGGGGTTGACGAGGATACTTATGCCCTTTCGGAAGGGAAGTCTGAGGGGGGAAGAGGAATAGAGCCATATGGGCTGAACCGCCATTATTTTGAGGCATGGCTGCAAAAGGAATATCCGGATGCATTGATCATCAGGCTCCCGGCGCTTTACGGGCTGCATATCAGGAAGGGCTTTATCTATGATTATATCAATGTCATTCCGTCCATGTTGAGCAAAGAAAAGCTTCAGGAGCTTATGGAGAAGGACGCTTCATTACAGGCGTATTATGAGCTGCAGGAGGATGGCTTCTACCAATGCAGGAAGCTGTCGAAGGAGGAAAAGGAGCTTGTGAAGGACAAATTCAAGTCGGTTGGCTTTACGGCGCTTGATTTCACGGACAGCAGGAGCATTTATCAGTTTTATCCGCTCAGCCATCTGTGGGAGGACATTCAGACGGCCGTGGATATGGATATCCGGCTTTTGAATTTGGTGACCGAGCCGGTTTCCGTTGAGGAACTTTATCAGTATCTCACGGGAAAAACATTTAAAAATGAGCTGAAGGGAACACCGGACAGATATGATTGCAGGACGATTCATGCCGACAAATTCGGCGGCGGAAACGGATATATTTGTTCCAAAGAAGAGATACTAAAGGATATCAAGAGCTTTGTCGAGACCCATGGACAGAGCTGAGAATACGAGGGTCGTGAAAGCAGGAAGGGGCGGACTGTTATTCGCTCAGGCTTTGGGAAAGGGATAGCTGTTCCATGGAGAATGTCAGGAGAAAGAATAAAATGATAGAGACGTACAGCGTCCTGCTGATAGATATTATCAGTGTCATCGTGTCTTATGCGCTGTCGTTGTATATCAGGTTTCGCGTGATACATTATGAGGATTATCCGAAGCAGTTCCACCTGATGGTAGGGGCTTATCTTGTCGTACTCTGCCTGCTCTACAGCCTGTTTCTGGATGCAAACCTGAATTTTTTCTATCGGGGCTGGTATCAGGAGTTTTATTATACGGTGCGTTATACCTTTATTCTGACGGTTGGTCTGGTTTTGGTACTTTATTTGACGCAGCAGTCCTATGCCTTTTCCCGCTTGATTTATGGAATATTCGGTGTACTGAATTCTCTGATTACGTATGCGGCGCATATGTTGTTTAAGAAAATCATATGGAAGTATTATCGAACGAGCAGCAACAGCGAGAAGCTGTTGGTGGTTACGCAGAACGCGACAGCGGATGAGGTGGTCAGAAATCTGATAAAAGGGAAGGAATGGTACTACGATATTACCGCCGTTGCGATTTATGACGAAGAAAGGAAAGGACTTGAGGTACAGGGGGTACCGGTGGTTGCCTCCGGGAAGGACTTGTATGAGGTGGTCGTGCAGATGACGGTGGACGAGGTATTTATATGTCTGCCTGCGACGCCCATCGCGGAAATCAGAATCATGGTCGAGAAGTTTGAGGAGATGGGACTGGTGTGTCATTATAATGTGGATTTATTCAGCAGAGTGAATCCCAATACATATGTGCAGAAAATGGCAGGTTACAGCGTAATTTCCTTTGCCCTGCGGACGATGGATTCGAGGCGGATGCTGATCAAGCGCATGATAGATGTTTTGGGGGCGTTGGTCGGCCTTCTGCTTACCGCCGTTATTACGCCGTTTGTGGCGATTGCGATTAAGCTGGATTCCCCGGGACCTGTTTTCTTCTCTCAGCCCCGCATTGGGAAAAACGGGCGGCGCTTTAAAATATGGAAGTTCCGTTCCATGTATACAGACGCCGAGGAGCGCAAAAAGGAGCTTGCGGCGCAGAATGAAATCAAGGGTCTGATGTTTAAAATGGAGGATGACCCGCGAATCACGAGAGTAGGGCGGTTTCTGCGCAAGACAAGCATTGATGAAACGCCGCAGTTTTTAAATATTCTCATGGGGGATATGAGTCTGGTGGGGACACGCCCGCCGACAGAGGATGAATTTGAAAAGTATAACGGATATTACAGGCGGCGGATGAGCATCACTCCGGGGCTTACGGGGATGTGGCAGGTAAGCGGCAGGAGCGATATTCAGGATTTTGAGGAAATTGTCAAACTGGATTTGGAATACATTGATAATTGGTCACTGGGATTAGATGTTAAGATTTTGTTTATGACGGTTTTTGCAGTTCTGGGCAGGAAGGGCTCGAAATAGCGGGGAGCGGAATGTTGACGGTTCTGCCGGAATGATGTTATAATCGTAGCAGTTTAATCTGCGGGTTGGGCGGCAGATTGACGGAAAGAGGATAGTGTGGAAAGGACTTCTAAAGTTCACGCCAGTGGGCGTTTCGCTAAGAAGTTCTAAGTTCCACACTGAAGAACGCCT
>CAMWYL010000400.1 GCA_947178465.1 uncultured Lachnospiraceae bacterium
CAAACTGCCCCTTCCTTTCCTATCTGCTTTCCCCCCTGCTTTATTAGCACTCGTTTTGGTAGAGTGCTAATATCTACAACTAATAAGTTACTCCTTTCCTATTTTATTGTCAACATTCTTTTTCATTTTATTTATTAATAAATTATAAAACTCAGGCGCGGCCGCCTGCGTTTTGCTCCGTTCTTTCTTATTTAATTACATGCGTCTTGGCGGATTAAAACCGAAAAGACAATACATTCATTGCTGCCGCACTTTAATCCGTTACTTCAGGATCTCCGATTTCTTCATTTCCCAAATAGACCTTATATTCTTTTCCTTCATACAGATTCATAATCTGCCTGCGCAGTTTTGAGGGATACAAGGGGGTATGATTTAAGGTCTTAATATCAAGCCAGGCAGAACCTGTTTGATTTGTGTCGCTTTGCAGTACGGCGTTTTCAATCTCTCCAATATATTCACACAAGAACACCAAGTCAACCCGATGAAATTCCTCTCCATGCAAACCTTCTATAATAAATACCAAATCTTTTACTTTAACCCGTATTCCCAACTCTTCAGCGACTTCTCTGCAGACTGTATCCGGAAGAAGCTCTTCGGCATCCTGACCCCCGCCGGGCATTATATACCACTCTTCTTTTCCGTCGCTTATTTTGATTGCCAGCATTTTATCGTCTTTCATAATCAATGCTTTTGCCGCATTTCTGATTTTACGTTCCATCAATGCCTCCGTGTTGTTCCTCAAATATTCTCTGCGGATATTCACAACTTCACAATGATGCCTATGGCGCGACAAACTCCTCCCGCATCGGGTTGAAGATGTCAAGCAGGATTCCCGCCTCCAAACACACACAACCATGCTCCACGGAATTTCGCTTTAGCAGCACATCTCCTTTGCTTACCACTTTCTTCTCCCCGTCAATGGTAAACTCAAACCGCCCTGAGACTACATAGGTAATCTGTGTGTGGGGATGATGGTGCATCGCGCCGATTGCTCCCTTCTCAAAATAATTCTCCACGCACATCATCTCATCCGCATACGCAAGGATTTTGCGCTGAACGCCCTCCGCGCACGGCTGTGCGTCAATTTCTTCGTTAAAATTCCAAATATTGTTTTTTTCCGTTCTCATATTCTTCCTCCATTAAAAACGCGCCGTAAAACATTCGCAACCAACGTTTTGAATATTCCACGGCGCACCCGTTCTCCTGATTCGCCGCTTATTTCTTCACTGCGGCAGCCAATATGTCCACACAATTGTCAATTCCCAAGCTTCTGCTGTTAAGGCAGATATCAAAATACTGCATATCGCCCCATGTCCGTCCAGTATGTGTATTATAGAAGTCACTGCGCCGCTTATCCGTCTTACGCAAAACATCCTCCGCCTCATTCTGTTTCACATTCTCGGTTTCAATTGCGCGCTGCAGCCGGTACGCCTTATCCGCATGTACAAATACCTTCAGACAATCCTCGCGCTCCCTCAGAATATATGACGCACACCGCCCGACGATCACGCAGTCCTCTTTCTCCACGATTTCCTCAATGATCTTCTTCTCCTCCAGAAACAGTTTCTCCGCCATCGAAAGATTCGAGTTCTTTTTGCTTATCCCACCAAGCGCCGTCTTGGACAGATTAAAGATAATACTTCCCGGGGCAGTCTCTTCCAAATCGGAAATATAAATCGGAGGAATTTCCAGCCGCTGCGCCGCCTCTGTCAAAATATTCCTGTCATACAGCGCAATCCCAAGCTTCTTCGCCACGCGACGCCCAATCTCATTGCCGCCGCTTGCATATTGACGTTCCATTGTAATAATCTTATACATACCAATTTCTCCTTTCTTTCCATGTGCGACCACTGCACGTTTTCTGACTTTTTCAATAAGCATGTACTAATTATACACCATTTCCCGTCAAATGCATATAATTTTCCAAAAATTTCCTAAACAGTTCCGTCAAAGCATGCCTTCCCAAACATTCCTGCCAAAGTGTGTTTGCCGGAGCGTGCTCACAGGAGCGTGCTCGTCAGAGCATCACTACTGTATCCGCTTCCACCCAAACAGAGTTTTCTTGAAATTCTTCTTATGCTCTATCACAGCCGAATGATTCGGGAATTTGCTCCAATAGCTCATACCGGTCTTGATATCCGCCGGAACACCAAGTCCATAGGCATAGATCTCGCCTAATCCGATGGCAGACAGCGTTTCACCTTTATAGCGGCTCAGCTCCTCCCGCGCCTTCGCGTAATCGACCGTTGTACCATAACCCTTCAGATAACAGGTGCCAAGCATATCAGAACCCCAATAATTCCCCCCGTCATGCGCTGCCAGCAAATGACGGAAAGCCTTATCATAATCCACCGCTACGCCCTCGCCGCCATAGAAATAAATCTCCCCAAGGCGATTGTTGCAGCCGACCTGCTCCTCTCCTGCCGCCAGGCAGTTTTCAAACAGTTCTTTTGCCTTGCTGATGTTCCTTGTAAGCTTTCCTCCGAAGGTATACAGCTTTCCCAGATAATAGCCCGCAAGCGGATAATTGTGCGCCAATGCGCGCCGATAATACTCCTCGGCCTTGTTCGGCTGCGCCTCCTCATACTCCTGTCCGACCTTTATCATATAGAAAGGATTCCCCTTCTCTGCACCGATATGTCTCAGTTCTCTTGCCTTCTTCTCATCCTTGGGCACGCCGTAGTCCCCGCAGGTAATAATGTCTATGTAATTGCCGATTCCCATAATCATATTTTTGGCAATCAGCTCATCGTACATTTTCATCGCGATTTCCGCCCATTTCCTGAACTGCGCGTCAAGCTGCTGTTTTGTCACATTGCTGAAATCCACCTCCGTCAGCTTCGCTACATCCCCATAATAATAGGCATTTGCAACAAGATATTTGGTAAAAAGCTCACCTGACTCCGCAATACCGCATACCTCATCCCAAATCTCCTTGGAGGAGTGATACGGCTCATGCACAAAGGTGCCTCCCTTGGGCTTATAGCCGCCAAAGCGTCTTGCCGCAAACATACCGAGCGCACTTCCCTGCTCAATGCTCTTATCCAGATACGCATACGCCTTGGCATCGTCCTCCGGAAAGCCGAATCCGACGTCCACATAGCTCTCACCCGCATAGCAGCGCGCCAGGAAGTAATACGCATCTGCATTTCCTTCTGCCGCAGACTCCTCCAAAAGCCGCATCGCCTCCCCGCCTTTGTCGAGGTCGCGGTCTATCCACAGGATTTGAACCGCCTTGTAAATTTTACTGTCCAATTGTCTCATATTCTGCACCAACAATTATCCTTTCCTTTTTATTTAAATATAATATTTCCATATAATACAAC
>CAMWYL010000401.1 GCA_947178465.1 uncultured Lachnospiraceae bacterium
AAGAACATGGAATGACGAAACAGGCAGTTACAGAAACAATCCGTATTTGCAAGGACAGGAATATCTTAAAACAGTATTTTAGCAGCAAGGAAGTGGAGGTAGTAACAATTATGATGAGTTTATTTGATGATGAGCAGATAATGAAGTCTTTTATCAAAAGCGAAAGGCATGATACAGAAAGGGCAATGGCAGAACAGCTAATCAGAAAAGGGAAAATGACACTTGAAGAAATTGCGGATTGTGTATCTTCATTGTCATTTGATGAATTAAAAGAGATTGAAGCCGAAGTCATGCAGTTAGCATAACCAACAATTTAATATCAGAATAACAGCGTAAAGGCGCATGGAACAGTAAATTGTAAACCATGCGTCTTTTTTGCGCTCCAAAGGAGGAATATGAGCGACAATATTCAAACCACTACCACAGGGCAGACACCACCCTGTTTTCAAAAGAAGATTGAAAAACAAGGTATTTAGTCGAGATACATTTTTCTGATACCGGTAATCAAAGTGTAGAGGACAAGCTAAGGCGTGTCCTTTTCCATGATTTAGAGCATGGAAAACAGGGCAATTCAAGAAAAAGTGATGAAAAATGATGAATAAGTTGTTGACAGTATGGTCTACTGATTGTAGAATATAAACAGGTTTACAGGCAGTAGAACAATACTCAAAACAACATGGGAGGTTTGCATGGAATATAAATTAGGTGAAATAGAAATGAAGTTTGCACAGCTGATATGGGAAAATGAGCCACTTCCCTCGGGCGAACTGGCAAAGCTCAGCGAGGCGGCATTGCATTGGAAGAAGTCTACGACCTATACGATTCTTCGGCGTGTGTGCGACAGGGGGCTGTTTCAAAATGAAAACGGCGTCGTGACCTCAAGAGTGTCGCTTGAAGCGTTTCTGGCAAAGCAGAGTGAACAGTTTGTGGAGGACACCTTTCAGGGCTCACTCCCTCGTTTTTTAGCCGCATTTACGGCGGGTAGGAAGCTTTCCGACAGGGAGGTGGAGGAGCTGAAGAAAATCATTGAGGAGAACGGGAGGGAATCGTAATATGGCAGCTTATGATGTATTGTTTCCGACAGTGCTGCGGATGAGCCTGACCGGCAGTATCGTGATTGTATTGGTGCTGCTTGCGCGGTTGGTCTTGCGACGTGCGCCACGGATATTCAGTTATCTTTTGTGGGGCGTGGTGCTGCTGCGGCTTCTGTGTCCCGTCTCCTTTTCGTCGGCATTGTCTGTCTTTCGGGTGATCAACGCGCCGATATCCATACAGGCGCTTTCGCGGGAAGGGACGGCATTTGCACCACAGGGGAATGCATGGCTTGCGCCGCAGGAAGGACTGCCGGCGGAGGGACCGTCATTGCTTGGGACGACGGGAGAACAGGCCGTTATGGACAAAGAAGCGGCTGTCCGTTCGTTTTGGAGCGTCCAAGCGGTATGCGGGCTTGTCTGGCTGTCCGGTGCGGCGGCTTTGTGGATATACAGTGTTGTCCGTGCGCTTGGGCTTCGCCGGAGGTTGGTCGGCGCATTGTGCTGCGAGAAGAATATTTACCTGTGCGATTATATCGGAACGGCATTTGTACTGGGCGTGCTGCGGCCGCGGATTTATCTTCCGACCGCGCTCACCCGAGAGGAGCGGGAGTATATTTTGCTCCATGAGCAGACACATATCCGAAGAGGCGACCATATCCTGCGCCTGTTGGCGTTTCTTGCGCTGTCCGTCCATTGGTTTAACCCGCTTGTGTGGTGCGCTTTCTTTCTGTCCGAGAGGGATATGGAAATGTCCTGTGATGAGACGGTCCTGCGGAAGCTGGAAACGGATATCCGGGCAGCTTATTCCGCGTCTCTGCTGAATTTGGCGAGTGGGAAAAGAGTCTTTGCGGGTGCGCCGCTTGGCTTTGGCGAGGGCAACGTAAAGTGCCGAATTAAGAATATCATGCGTTATAAAAAGAAGGCCGCATTGATAGCGGTTCCGGCATTGGCGCTCGTTGTAATTGTGTTTGTCACGCTCGGAAGCAATCCGGTCAGGGACGAGGCAAAGAGAGGACAGCAGGCGGATGTTTCAGGAGATAACCGGGGAGAGCCGTTATCGGAGACAGAGCAGATTGCGATAACAACGCCGGTGATGGATCAGGATATGATATGCGGAGTGGACGGGCCGCTTCTGGATTATGCGGATGAGCGCATGCTGATTTTCCACGACTATTTCGGACTGTTTGTCTATAATACAGAGGAAAATGCGTTAGCGGGAGCCGTGGATTTGAAGGCAATCGGGTGCCAATATACGCAGGGAGACGCGTACTGCGAGGTAATGGTTTCCAAGGATGGACAGACGGTATATCTGCACCCGCTGAATATAAAAGAAATGTATGTATATGAGACGGCGGCCCAAGCACTTACCCGACAGCTGTATGATATGGAGGGCGTGGAGCTGTTCGGTGGCTTGCGCGCAACAAGGGACTGTGTGGAGCCGGATTATACCGTCCTGCGGTCGGCGGACTGTGTACCGCTGCAGGAGGAACGCCGGCTTTATCTGGAAAGCGGAAGCGGTATGGCGGCGGATTTATATTATGTCATTGAGCAGAATGGGGAGTGGGTGCAGTTCGCAAAGCTCTTTGAACCGCTGCCGGAACAGGAGCCGTTTGGCGGGGAAAGCTATGATATTTCACCGGAGGAGGCTGTCGTGATACCGGAGGTCGAGATGCTTTCTTACGAAGATGCCGTCCGACGCGGAACGGTGCGAGAGTATGACAGGGAAACAGGCGGTACGCTTTCGGGACTTGGTTTGGGCGTGTGGTACAGCGTTGAGGTGGACGGCATAGAGTACCTTTACGGACGTTATGACCATGATGAGGAGAATTGCAGCCTGTTTTCTTGGGCGCTCAGAGATGATTCCCACATGCTTGCAAACGGCATAAGGGTGGGGATGACGGCAGAGGAGGCCTTGGCAGTCTGTCCTGATATGGTTCGGATCGGCTTTGACGGAGAGGGATACCCGGCATGGAACCGGTCGGGTTATCCGGAGTGCTGGACAGATGCCTTTGATGATATGCTGATTGCCAATATCGAGGATAATGAAGACAATCTTCCGATTTTTTTGGCACTGATGCTGAAGGAGGACCGGGTCGTAGCGATTACGAAGTACGCGCCGACAGCGGGATAAGTCTATTGACCACTGTAATTTTAAAATTACAGATATGTAGCTTATATTTCGGCAAATGATTCTATAGAATGATGTTACAACATAAGAGCCGGTAAAAATGTTGGACAGACAGCATATGGATCGGACGCGGCTTGTAAGCTGTTTGCAAGAATATGGT
>CAMWYL010000402.1 GCA_947178465.1 uncultured Lachnospiraceae bacterium
TAATTATACCGGAAACTTTAGAAAAATAAAACAATTTTTTATCTCACTTTATTCCATATTTCATTATCTCCTTATCACAACATAAAAACCAGTTTAAAAAAGCTATAGTAAACGACAAATAAATTTGCCGTTTACTATAGCCCTCCGAAAAGATGCGCACGATTTTGCAAGGCAGATTCTCATTTACACGCAGCAAAACCTGCGCAGGAAACATCATTAAGAAAATATTTATGACGTCTCCTATAATTCTATTCCTTTCCTTCTTTCCACTACAATAAGTGGTATCAGCATCTCGTCCTCCGTAAGCCCCGCATGCACGCCGATAAAAAAGTCCGCTTCCTCCCTTGTACTGTAAATGGACAAATCGTCCACTGCAATCGCAAGATAATCGCCGAGCATTCCCTGAAAATTCGGATGCTCTTTCCCTGTTCCGAATAACTTCCCGTCCAAAACCTGCTGCTTCGTCCAAAGAAGGAATTTATCGCCAAATTCTTTCCGGAATTCATACTCAAACTGCTCCCGCTTCTCCTCCCTGACAAACAGATTCAAGGCTCTTGGCTCAATGGACGGCATCCGCAGCAGACACTCCGTTATCTTCGGATAATCCTTTATGGACACCCCCTTCGAATCCATATGCCCGTGATCCGCCGTGACAATCACAAGCGTATTTTCCAATCCCTCGCACAATTGACGCACCTGCTCTTCAAGCAGTTGAAGCATCTGCCTTGCCTCCGGCCCATAGCAGCCCTTTTTATGCATGGTATTGTCCGGTTCGTTCCAATAGCTGTAAATATATTTCTTACCGGGTTGACCGCACAGCTCCTTAATCCGCTCACAGATTTTATCAAAGGAATCCGGAAACGGCTCCGCAAACGGAGACGCTTCAAATGCATTTCCTCCATGCCTCCGGATTTTCTGCACCACGCTCTCATACCCGCAATAGGTCCACGCAACATTATACTCTGCTGCCGGTTTCTCCGTTCCCGTTTCCCGATTCAGGAAAACCGTGACATTTTTGTCAATCTGCGGGTAATAACAGTCCCAACCCAGCCAGCTATGCTCACATGGGGTCAGTCCGTTTGCGACGGATGTCGTTGCCGCCACCGTTGTCGGCGGAAAGACGGAGCTGTATGCCGCTGCTATATGCGAATTAAAAAATCCATCCTTTTCAAGATTCTTTTGAATAATGCGTCTCCCCATTCCGTCCAATAAAATAACCACGATATTTTCATAGTCCTTTTCCAAATATTGCTCCAAGGCCTTCAGACTCTGCCGCCCTTCCTCTATTCCAAACTCCTGCAATATGGAGTTTGCCAAATTTGCAATACAATTTGTATAATCCGGAAATTGTTGTTTCATTTTCTGCCTCCTTGCTAAACACTTATATCTAAGGAAGTGCTGATTAAATCATCACTTCCTTAATGCCTCCGACGGATGCACACGAATTTGCAGAGGAATATGCCGCTTCACAGCGCAAATCCGGTGCGGGAAACGCTTTAATCAGCGTTTCCTTAAAACTCCCGGGAGTGCTTTACGCAAAAAAACGCACCAAGCACTCCTATGCCCGATGCGATAATCCAATACAAGATGCGATTTATAAAAGCAGCCTACATTCTCATATGCACCGAACAATAAGACCTACCGCTTACGACCGTGCATATCCCATACCGGCTATAAGCAAATACGTCTGTCATACATGTACATATAACATCTTGAATGTAAGCTGTAATTCATTTTCTGCTTCTCCTTAAATCTTATTTTCCTCCGAAGAGATGAAATCCCTTCTTCTTTTTCGATCTGCCTTATTCCAACTTTGAGCCGTCCGGCAGAATAATGTCCGCTGACTCAGGTGGCCCGCCGCTAACGTCAAAAAAGCCCACGTCATGCTTTTGTGCTAATATCCGCATTCGTTCATATGCCTCCTCCGCAACAGACCATGCAAAGGCAGCGTAAATAACATCCCGCCCGATACAATAATCCACCAGACGGTTCTCCAACTCCGCATCCTCCACAAGAAGGTCATCCGTGGGCGCATACTCACCATTCATGGGCGGAAAGGTTTCTTTCATCTCCATAAACCAATTCTGCAGCGCCGGAGCAGCTACGCCGATGGTCTGATAATCATGGTCTTCTCCCCACTGCGTCTGTTCTTCATACCATTGTATAAATTCCGCTCTCGTTTTTGGCGCCTTTGTTTTTTCAAAGACCATCAAATCATAGCTCATAGCCGTTTCCTTCCTTACGCCCTTTTACCGGATACAGCATCCCGAAAAAGGGAATTTTGATAATACTACCATTCACTGTATTCATTGTCAACAACTTTTTGACTCATTCTGCAAATCTGTCAACAAAGCGGATAAAAAATGCTTTCTACATATTCCATCTATTATTTTCAAAAAATCTTCCGGTATAAAAACGTCAAATATCATTCCATTTAAAAATGATTTGACATTTTACAACATCAAAATATTTTCTCAGGGAACGTAATGCGCACCTTTGTCCCCTTGCCTTCCTCGGAGGTTATGGTGATTTTATGTCCTAAACGCTTCATAATCTTATTGCAGAGATACAGGCCGATACCGGTAGAATGCTCATTGCCGTGACCGTTATAGCCGGTGTAGCCCTTTTCCAACACGCGCGGCAAGTCCTCCGCGCGAATCCCTATCCCGCTGTCCTCTATCACAAGCACTGTCTCACTCTCGGCATAAATGGCAATCCACCCCGCGGGCGTGTACTTAATCGCGTTTGCCAGAAGCTGCTCCACCACAAAAGTAAGCCACTTCCCGTCTGTCACCACACGGATATTCACATCCGTATACTGCAGTTGTAGCTTCTTACGAATAAAAAGCCGTGCGTATTTATGCACTGCGTCCTTAATCACACTGTCCAAATCCGTCTCCCGCAGCACAAAGTCATTCGTCTCCGAATCCAGACGGATATATTGGAGCGCCATCTCCACATACTGCTCAATCAGGAAAAGCTCCTCCTGCTCTTCTGCGCAGTCCCCCTCCGCGCCCGCTTCCTGAAGCAGCAGGCGCATTGCGGAAATCGGCGTCTTAATCTGATGCACCCACAGAGCAAAATATTCCTTGAAATCCTTTACGCGCCGCTCAGCCGCATCCTCCCTGTCCATCTTTTCCGCCATCAAAATCCGCAGCAGTTCCTGATATTCCGCCTCAATCGGATTGTCGGGCGCAGTCATATCGCCAAGCGTTACCGCAATGCTCCGTTCAAGCCTCTCCAAATCCCGATACCGCCGACGAAACTGCCGGTATCCGATGCCAAGCATTATCACCAACAGAAACAGGCACACGCC
>CAMWYL010000403.1 GCA_947178465.1 uncultured Lachnospiraceae bacterium
CTTCTAGAACAGGAATACGAGCTGTATGGTACGCTGGATAAGACGGCGAATGGAAATCTCTCGGGCGTTGCAAAGCTTGATTTGCAGACCTATGTGCAGCGGCGGTATTTTGAGGCGATTATCCATGAGGCCAACAAACGGTTGATTAAAATGAGCGGCAATCAATTCCTTCTGCAATGCCGCAGTCTGGACAGACTCGGCGGGCAGGGAGCTGTCGGACTGGATTTGGATGTATACAGCATCGTCAATGACAGAACGCGGGACGTGAAGACGCTTTCAGGCGGAGAGTCCTTTATGGCGGCGCTCGCGATGGCGCTTGGCATGTCGGACGTGATACAGAGCACGGCGGGGCGGGTGCGGCTTGATACGATGTTTGTCGATGAAGGGTTTGGTTCTTTGGATGATAAGTCAAGAGGCGAAGCGGTCAAGATCCTTCAGGAGCTTGCAGGTGACCGGAAGCTGGTGGGAATCATCTCGCATGTGTCCGAGCTGCGTGAGCAGATTGACAGGAAGCTGATTGTCAAAAAGGATGAGACCGGCAGCCGTGTGGAATGGTCAAAATGACACTTCATCAAATGTTCATTTATAAAACATTGAATTTGTAAGCTTTATCTGCTACAATAGTCTTTGGTTTTTATAAATTGGAACAGATTTCTATGATTGGAGCAGGAAATGAATATTATTAATAAAGTATTCGGGACACATAGTGAACGCGAATTAAAGAGAATTGAGCCGATTGTGCAGAAAATCGAGAGCTATCGCGAAGCAATGGGAAAGCTTACCGATGATGAGCTTCGGGCAAAGACGGCGGAGTTTAAGAAGCGGGTTGCGGAGGGGACAAGTCTTGATGATATCCTCCCTGAAGCGTATGCAGTGGTTCGGGAGGGAGCAAAGCGTGTCCTGAATCAGGAGCATTACAGGGTACAGCTGATCGGTGGCATCATTCTTCATCAGGGGCGTATCGCGGAGATGAAGACCGGTGAAGGAAAGACCCAGACCGCGCTGCTTCCGGCGTACTTAAACGCGCTGGAGGGAAGAGGCGTGCATGTGGTCACGGTCAATGACTATCTGGCTAAGCGAGACGCGGAATGGATGGGGCAGGTGCATGAGTTTCTGGGGCTGAAGGTTGGCGTTGTGTTGAACGACATGAAGCCGGAGGAAAGAAGAGAAGCTTACAACTGCGATATTACCTATGTGACGAATAACGAGCTTGGCTTTGACTATCTGCGTGACAATATGGTGATCTACAAGGAGCAGCTTGTATTGCGTGAGCTGCATTTTGCCATTATCGACGAGGTGGACTCGGTGCTCATCGACGAGGCGAGAACGCCGTTGATTATATCAGGACAGAGCAGCAAGTCGACGAAGCTGTATGAGGTATGTGATATTCTGGCGCGCCAGATGAAGCGCGGCGAGGATGTTCCCGAAATGACGAAGATGGACTTTGTTATGGGCGTCGAGCAGGAGGAGTCCGGTGATTTTGTCGTAAATGAAAAGGACAAGGTCGTAAATCTTACCGCAGCAGGCGTTGAGCGGGTGGAGAAGTTCTTTCAGATTGAGAACCTTGCGGATCCGGAAAATCTCGAGATTCAGCATAACATTATCCTTGCCCTGCGGGCGCATAATCTGATGTTCCGGGATCAGGATTACGTTGTAAAAGACGATCAGGTTATGATTGTTGACGAGTTTACCGGACGTATCATGCCGGGGCGCCGGTATTCCGACGGTCTGCATCAGGCGATTGAGGCGAAGGAGCATGTGAAGGTAAAGCGTGAGAGCAAGACGCTGGCAACGATCACCTTCCAGAATTTCTTTAATAAATTTGATAAGAAATGCGGTATGACCGGTACGGCGCTTACCGAGGAGAAGGAGTTTCGGGATATTTACGGGATGGACGTTGTGGAGATTCCCACGAATCGCCCGGTAGCGAGAACAGACCAACAGGACAGTGTTTATAAGACCCGCAAGGAGAAGCTTCATGCGATCGTGGATGCTGTCCGGGATGCGCATGAGAAGGGGCAGCCCGTGCTTGTCGGTACGATTACGATTGAGGCCAGTGAGGAGCTGAGCAAAATGCTCACCAAGCAGGGGATTCAGCATAAGGTCCTGAACGCGAAGTTCCATGAGCTCGAGGCAGAAATCGTGGCGGATGCGGGACAGCATGGCGCAGTAACGATTGCGACGAACATGGCAGGACGTGGTACGGATATCAAGCTGGACGAGGAGGCAAGAGCAGCCGGAGGTCTGATGATCATCGGTACGGAGCGCCATGAGTCCAGACGTATTGACAATCAGCTTCGCGGTCGTTCCGGACGTCAGGGAGACCCGGGTACCTCCAAGTTCTATATCTCATTGGAGGATGACCTTATGCGCCTGTTTGGTTCGGAGCGGCTGATCGGTATGTTCAATACCCTTGGTATTCCGGAAGGGCAGGAGATTGAGCATAAGATGCTTACCAATGCCATAGAGAACGCACAGAAGAAGATAGAGAGCAACAACTTCGGCATCCGTAAGAATTTGCTGGAGTATGATCAGGTAATGAACGAGCAGCGTGAGATCATCTATGAGGAGCGCCGCCGCGTACTGAACGGCGAGAGCATGCGGGATGCAATTTACAAGATGCTCACGGACATCGTGGAGGGCGCGGTGGACACCGCCATCAACGCGGATTTGGAGCCTGAAGAGTGGGATCTGCGGGAGCTGAATACACTGCTTCTGCCGATTATTCCGCTTCGTCCGGTAAGCCTGGACAGAATAAGCAAGAAGAGCAAGAACGGCTTGAAGCACCAGCTTAAAGAGGAGGCGGTGAAGCTCTACGAGAGTAAGGAAACCGAGTTTCCGGAGCCGGAGAATATCCGTGAGATTGAGCGCGTAATCTTATTAAAGGTGATTGACCGCAAGTGGATGGATCATATCGACGATATGGATCAGCTCCGTCAGGGCGTCGGCTTACAGGCTTATGCGCAGCGCGACCCGTTGGTAGAGTACAAGATGAACGGGTACGATATGTTTGATGCGATGACCGCAAACATTAAGGAGGATACGGTCCGCCTGCTGCTTCATGTAAAGGTAGAGCAGAAGGTAGAGCGCGAGGAAGTAGCTAAGGTTACCGGCACCAACAAGGATGAATCCCTGCAAAAGGGACCGAAGATGCGTGCGGAGGCGAAAGTATATCCGAACGATCCGTGTCCGTGCGGAAGCGGTAAGAAATATAAGCAGTGTTGCGGCAGGAAATAGTGTGAGAAGTACTTCTAATCACTCGCAGCAAAGGCTGCTTCGTGAAGAAGTA
>CAMWYL010000404.1 GCA_947178465.1 uncultured Lachnospiraceae bacterium
AAATCAGTAACGCTGAAACCGGCTGCAAGGTATACCTCGTATTAATCCGTCTGTTCTTGTGCGATGAGGGTGTTATTGATAAGCATATTCATTTGGAATGGGCGCGAATCCCCCATTTTTACTATAATTTCTACGTTTATCAGTATGCAACGGGCTTCTCTGCGGCAATCGCCCTCTCTCAGAAGATTTTGAAGGAAGGCGCCCCCGCCGTAAAGGCCTATAAGGAAAAGTTCCTGAGCGCGGGCTGCTCCAAGGATCCTGTCTCCATCCTGCGGGATGCCGGGGTGGATATGTCCACCAAAAAGCCCGTCGAGGAAGCACTGAAGCTCTTCGACAGCCTGATTGACGAAATGAAGGAGCTGCTGTTATAGCAGCTCCTTTAATATTTGGTTTACCATGGCAGGGTCGGCCTTCCCCTTCATCGCCTTCATCGTCTGACCTACCAGAAATCCGATGGCCTTCTCCTTGCCGCTATGATAATCTTCTACGGACTGCGGATTTTCCACAATTACCCTTTCAATTGTTTCACGCAGCGCACCCTCATCATTGACGGTCTTCAGTCCCTTCTCCTCAACATACTTTTCAGGGTCAATATCCTCGTCAAACATCACCTCAAATACTTCCTTCGCCACTGAGGAGTTAATCGCCTTGCCATCGACCAGCCCAATCAGCTTTGCGAGATGCTCCGGTGCATAGCGGATATCCTCAGGATCCATATTCCGCTCCTTGAGCAGGCGCAGCGTCTCTCCCATCAGCCAGTTAGACACCTTCTTAGGCTGATTACAGATTGCAACCGTCTCCTCGAAAAGGTCCGCCAGATGCTTTGAATCCGTGATAATACCGATATCATATTCCGGAATGTCAAAGGTCTCCTTATAGCGGCGCATCTTTTCCTCCCGAAATTCCGGCAGGCTGCCGCGGATTTCCTCCAGCCACTCATCGCTGATACAGACGGGAACAAGGTCGGGGTCCGGAAAATACCGGTAATCCTGCGCATCCTCCTTGGAGCGCATCGCGTAAGAATATTCCTTCGCATCGTCCCAGCGTCTGGTCTCCTGTACCACCTGCTGTCCGGCTTCCAGAAGCTCAATCTGACGCTCCCGCTCTCCTTCGATTGCATGGGTGATCGCACGGAATGAATTCAGGTTCTTCATCTCTGTTCGGGTGCCGAATTCCTTTGCACCGACCTCCCTTACCGAAAGATTGACATCGGCACGCATGGAGCCTTCGTTGAGCTTACAATCCGACGCCCCCAGATATTGGATAATCATGCGAAGCTTCTCCAGATAGGCGATGACCTCCTCGGCGCTGCGCATATCCGGCTCGGAGACAATCTCAATAAGGGGCACACCCGAGCGGTTATAATCTACAAGCGAACAGTCCTCCCACTCGTCATGAATCAGCTTGCCCGCATCCTCCTCCATGTGAATTTCATGGATTCCGACTGATTTCTTCCCGTCCTCCGTCTCGATATCAACATGCCCGTTCCTGCAGATTGGCAGATAGAGCTGGCTGATCTGATAGTTCTGCGGATTATCCGGATAAAAGTAATTCTTCCTGTCAAACTTGCAATGCTGTGTGATACTGCAATTTGTCGCAAGTCCCACCGCAACCGCATAATTGACCACCTGCTTATTCAAAACGGGCAGCGAACCGGGCATTCCGGTACAGACCGGACAGGTGTGTGTATTGGGCGCCCCTCCAAATTCGGTAGAGCAGCCGCAGAAAATTTTGGTCTTCGTCGCAAGCTCCACATGAACCTCCAGACCAATGACCGTTTCATATTGCTTTGCCATGCTATCCCTCCATTTTTTCATAAGCGTATGCCGCCCGTATGAGCTTCTTCTCCTGAAAGCTGTCCGCAATCAGCTGCAGTCCAATGGGCAGTCCCGCCGCATCCTTCCCGCACGGAACCGAAATCGCGGGAAGCCCCGCCAGATTCACGGAAATCGTATAAATATCCCCGAGATACATCTTTAAAGGGTCCGATAAGCTCTCTCCCAGCTTCGGCGCCGTCGTCGGCGCTACCGGTCCGAGGATCAAATCATATTTTGCAAACGCCGCATCAAACGCCTTTTTTATCATGGCCTTTACCCGCAACGCCTTCAGATAATACGCGTCATAATAGCCGGAGCTCAGCACGAAGGAACCGAGCATAATCCTGCGCTTTACCTCCGCACCAAAGCCCTCCGAACGGGTCCTTTTGTACATCTCATGAAGCCCTCCGGCCTCGGCCGTGCGATACCCGTATTTAATGCCGTCAAACCGCTCTAAGTTCGAGCTTGCCTCCGCCGCCGCAATGGTATAATAAGTCGGAATCGCATATTCCACAAGACTTAAATCAAATTCCTCAAGAATCGCACCCTTTTCCTCAAGACGCTTTGCCGCCGCAAGCACGGCCTCCTTTACCGCAGAATCAAGTCCCTCCCCAAAATAGTCACGCGGAATGCCGATGCGCATTCCGGTAACGTCCGCAACCAGCGCGGAGGTAAAATCGGTATCCGTCCGCTCTACAGAGGTGGAATCCTTGGAATCGTGCGAGGCAATAACCTCCATCACCGTCGCACAGTCCGTAACGTCCTTTGTCAACGGTCCGATTTGGTCCAGAGAAGAGCCATACGCAATCAGTCCATAACGCGAAACCGTACCATACGTCGGCTTTAACCCGACAACGCCGCAAAAGCTTGCCGGCTGCCTGATGGAGCCGCCCGTATCGGAACCGAGCGCAAAAAAGCACTCTTCTGCCGCAACTGCCGCCGCCGAACCTCCGGACGAGCCGCCCGGAACATGCGCTAAATTCCGCGGGTTTTTGGTCTCTCCGTATGCCGAGGTCTCCGTTGTAGAGCCCATTGCAAACTCATCCATATTGGTTTTCCCGATAATCACCGCCCCTGCCCTTTGAAGATTCAGAACCGCCTCCGCGGTAAAGGTCGGTATAAAATTCCCCAAAATCCTTGACGCACAGGTCGTAAGCATTCCCTCCGTGCACAGATTGTCCTTGATCGCAACCGGAACGCCTGCCAGCGCACCCGTAAGCGCACCGCTCTCAATCTGCTTCTGTGCTTCGGCCGCCGCACTTAATGCCGCCTCCTTATCCACCGTAATATAGGCATTGATATCCTTTTCCTTCTCGTCAATCCTTGCAAGCGTTGCCTCCATCGCTTCCACTGCGGTAACCTTGCCCTCTTTTATGGCCGCGGCAAGTCCTGCCGCCGTATATGATAAAATATCCATCCCGGGAATCTCCCTGTCTCTCGTGCAGAGCTCCGAGGCCGCGAGACCTCT
>CAMWYL010000405.1 GCA_947178465.1 uncultured Lachnospiraceae bacterium
CCCTCACCGGATACATCTCTTGTAATGGATACATTCTCGCTCTTCTTGGTGATCTTATCAATCTCATCAATGTAAATGATTCCAAACTGTGCCCGCTCCACATCATAATCCGCCGACTGAATGAGCTTGAGCAGAATATTCTCCACATCCTCGCCCACATATCCGGCCTCGGTAAGCGTCGTCGCGTCCGCTATGGCAAACGGCACATTGATAATCTTCGCCAGCGTCTGCGCAACATAAGTTTTCCCCGAACCGGTCGGCCCTATCATAATAATGTTGCTCTTCTGGAGCTCGATATCCGAATCCTTCTCCGCAAGAACACGCTTGTAGTGATTGTAAACCGCTACGGACAATACCTTCTTGGCCTCCTCCTGCCCGATCACGTACTCGTCCAGAAATTCCTTAATCTCCACGGGCTTGAGCAGATTAATGTCCAAACCGGTATCAACCCGCTCCTCCTCGTATTCTTCCTCAATAATGTCCGCACAGATATCTACACACTCGTCGCAAATATAAACACCGACAGGGCCTGCTATCAGTTTTCTGACCTGGTCCTGTGTTTTGTTACAGAAAGAGCATCTTACCTTTCCATCAGTGTTTTTTCCTGCCATCACTCTTCTCCCTTACTTCTCAAATCAATCCGCTATTCTGCCTTCTGCTCTGCCCTGTCAACGATCACACGGTCAATCAGGCCGTATTCCCGAGCCTCCTCTGCCGTCTTCCAGTTATCACGCTCCGTATCGGCTGCGATAACATCATAAGGCTGATTGCAATTCTCGGCAAGGATTGTATTCAACTTCTTCTTCGTCCTTAAAATGTGCTTCGCGGCAATCTCAATCTCGGTCGCCTGTCCCTGCGCTCCGCCAAGCGGCTGATGAATCATAATCTCCGCATTCGGCAGCGCAAGTCTCTTTCCCTTCGTACCGCCTGCAAGCAGAAATGCACCCATGCTGGCTGCCATACCGATACAAATTGTGGACACGTCGCATTTGATATACCGCATGGTATCATAAATAGCCATTCCCGCCGTAACGGAACCGCCCGGACTGTTGATGTAAAGCTGAATATCCTTATCCGTATCCTCGGATTCCAAAAACAGCAGCTGTGCCACAACAAGGCTGGCCGTTGTCTCATTCACTTCCTCACCAAGAAAGATAATACGCTCCTTTAAAAGTCTCGAATAAATATCGTAGGACCGCTCTCCGCGGCTCGTCTGCTCAACGACATATGGGACTAAACTCATTAGAAATTACCTCCGTTCACTTATTCCCTTTATATAATGCATATACAGCGTCGCTATAAGTATACCGCAACTGCCCTGATTGTGCAATTTTCTGACACTATTATAAAAAAGTTTTAATTATTTCTCTACAGCCTGCTCTACAACGAAATCAGCAGCCTTACGGACGCAGATATCCTCCCTGATTGCCTTGCTCTCAAATTCGCCGACCATCTCCGTAAGCTTATCCAACTCCATACGATAGGCCTCTGCCATTTTCTTAAGCTCTTCCTGATATTCTTCCTCGCTTGCCTCTATATTCTCAGCCTTCGCAACCGCCTCCAGAACAAGACGTGACTTGATTCTTGTCTCTGCCTGCGGCTTCATCTGCTCAAGAAGGGTCGCTCTGTCAAGTCCCGTAAACTGGAAATACTGGTCAATCGAAAGTCCCTGCATCTGAATTCTCTGCGCGAAATCGTCCATCATCTGACGCTGCTGTGTCGCTATCATAGCCTCCGGAATATCCATCTTCGCATCTGCGATAATCGCCTCTACAACCTTGTTTTCCTTCTCGTTCTTCGCGTTCTCTTCCTTCTGCCCGGTAAGCTGCTTCTTC
This sequence comes from uncultured Lachnospiraceae bacterium, assembly GCA_947178465.1. Taxonomy (GTDB): domain Bacteria; phylum Bacillota; class Clostridia; order Lachnospirales; family Lachnospiraceae; genus COE1. The sequence goes on from CAMWYL010000405.1 coordinate 1,836, forward strand.
ACATCCTCACGATACTCTGCAAGGGTATCGAACTCAGAAACCTCGCTTGCGAACTCGTCATCCAGCTCCGGAAGCTCCTTCTCCTTGATTTCCTTGATGATACACTTAAATACTGCCGGCTTTCCTGCCAGCTCCTCTGCCTGATAATCCTCGGGGAAAGTAACGTTTACCTCAACCTCTTTGTCAATCTCCGCGCCGATGAGCTGCTCCTCAAAGCCGGGAATAAAGGTGTTGGAGCCGATTGTCAGCGGATAGTTCTCACCCTTGCCGCCCTCAAACGCAACACCGTCCACAAAGCCTTCAAAATCAAGCACGGTCATGTCACCATTCTGAACGCCTCTGTTCTCTACGGTAATGGTTCTCGCATTGCTCTCTCTTTCCTTATTGATTGCAGCATCTATTTCCTCGTCTGTAACATTCGTATCTGCCTTCTCTACCTCGACACCCTTATACTTGCCAAGCGTAACCTCCGGCTTCAAAGCAACCTCCGCGGTAAAGATAAACGGCTTATCTGCCTCCATCTGCACCACATCAATCTTCGGCTGGGAAACGATTTCCTCCGTGCACTCGTCAACTGCCTTCGCGTATGCAGTCGGAATCACATAGTTTGCCGCATCCTCAAAGAAGATATCCTTGCCATACATCTTTTCCAACATCTTGCGAGGTGCCTTGCCTTTACGGAAACCCGGGACGCTCAGCGTATTCTTATGCTTCTGATAAGCTTTCTCAATCGCTGCCTCGAAATCCTCTGCGGATGCTTCTATTGTAAGCTTCGCCATATTTCCTTCTAACTTTTCCACCTGTAAACTCATTTGTTTTATTTCCTCCTTGCGAATAATACCGGCCTGAACCTTTTCGGCTCTATATGAGCGGTTCTGTGTGCTGTGTACTCGCCCTTGTCAACGGTAAGTACAGTCATTTTACAATTATAGCATAGAGATGAAAAAAATAAAAGATATAATTTCAATTTCTTTGCAGAGATACCGCTTGAAAACAGCGCAGAACACGTCTATAATGAGGGATATCAAATACATGAGAGGTTGATAAAACCATGAACCCGATAAAAACCAACTTTCACACGCATGTCCGGCGATGCAGGCACGCCGTCGGAACCGAGGAGGACTATGTAGAGGCAGCCCTGAAAAGCGGGCTTTCCCAACTTGGACTTTCCGACCACGGACCATTTCCGGACGTTGATTTCGGAATGCGGATGGACTACCGGGAGCTGCAGGAATACCTTGATACGATTGACATGTTGGGGGAACGGTACCGGGATGATATTATCCTCCGGAAAGGTCTTGAAATCGAATATCTGCCGGAGTACCGCAATTATTATGAAAAGCTGCTGACAAACCGGGATGTCGATTATCTGCTTCTGGGTGAGCATTTCTTTTATGATACGGCGGGCAACGAATGCAATACCTACAAAATCCCTTCCACAGACC
>CAMWYL010000406.1 GCA_947178465.1 uncultured Lachnospiraceae bacterium
TTTATTGCTACCCCGCCCACCTAGATCTTCTATTGGCTTTTTTTGTGCAGTTTTTGTTGTTTATAAGTTATATATGCTCCGCCTATTCGATCACAATTTTCTCCTGTTCTTCCTCTGCTTTTTTCTTTTCAAGCGCTTCCTTCTCCTGCTCGTTCTGCTTAATCTCCTCGGCAGTCTCTTCTTCCTCTTGTGCATCCTCGTCAATGTCGGAAAGAATGTCATTGCGCTTGTCAATTTCCTCCTGAACTCTGTCGGCAAGCTCCTGTGACGATTTGCTGAGCAGCTTCTCCGCTGCTTCGCCAATCACTTGTCTGTCTGCCATCGCTATCATGCTCTGCTGTGCGTCGGCTACATTTTCAAGCGGATCTGTCTGAATCCGCTTAAGCTTAAGCTCTCTGGCGTCCTGAAGCCTCTGCAATCCTCTTCCGCGCATCCGAATCATATCCTCCGCGCTTCCCATCAGCACGTTCCTGCTCCTGTCTATCGCCTCTGACGCAAGCTGCAGTCTCTCTGCCTCGCTGCGGTCCGTGTCATTCATAATCTCTTCGGCCTCTTTCAGCCCTGAGGTAATCTCGTTCATCAGGTCGTTTACCTGCGCAAGCATATCCAAACCTTCCTGCTTCAGCTCCTCAACGACGTCTTTAGACGCCATTTCACGTCTTGCCGCAGACACGCCGAGCATTGCCGCGGACTGTCGGGTTTTCTCGCTTATGCTCTCCGCCTCGTCCGGCGTCTCCTTCGCACTGTCAGTCTTATGGGAGCCTTCCTGCCCGTCAGTCTCCTCCTCTTCCTCCTCAAAGCTCTTGAGCATCATATACAGCTCGGAGTTACTCTTATCAATCTCTCCCTGCTCCTTGGAAATACCTGCCAGACCACCTGCTGCCGCTTTGAGCCGCTGCTTGTTCTCCTCCTCCTGGAGCTTCTTGAGACTCTCCATCTTCTCAAGAGCCTGCTGCTTCCGCTCAATCGTCTCCTTATCTTCAATCGCACCGGTATTATGTAAAGAATTCTTAAGGCTTGCAATCTCATTGACAAGCCTGGAATGCTCCTCCTTGTAATCCGTATCCTGCTTCTGCTGGCGCAGCAACGCCCGCTCCACCTGTCCCATCTGCGGCTTTTGAGTCGGCTCCTGCTTGGACTGTGCACTAAGCCGGCGCCCTTCCTTCGAAATCGTTACCTTACACTGTGCACTGATACCGCTTCCCATGCTCTGCCCAAGCGGTTTGCCATGTAATTTTTCATTGGACAAATTATTTGAAATCGCATTGTTCGCCGTATGCGCGCCAATACCCTGACCTATCCTAATCTGCATATCCCATCCTCCTTAATGTATCCCTGCAACAGGAGTTGCTTGCAATGTTGCATGCAATCCCGACATTATATAAATATATATCGGCATACCAATATGTACAATTAACCCATATGGGTGCTTTTCCTCTAATCAGTTGTTCCCATATCCCCACATTTCCAACAGCTCCAGCTTGGCATTTATGATTCGCGAAACGGAGGCGTCAATATCCGCCATATCAAGGGTCCCGTTTTCCACTGCCTCAAGCACTGCGTTATAAGCAGACAAAAAGTCCTTTGGCATCAGAAGCATATCGCACCCCGCCTGAAGCGCCAGAACCGCGGCCTGCGCCGAATCATAGTGTTCACTGATTGCCCCCATGTTCAGGGCATCCGTGATGATAATGCCCTGATAGCCCATCTCCTCCCGCAAAACCTCCGATACCAAAACCTCGGACAGGGATGCCGGAATATCGCCGCCTGTGACATTTGGCACGGAAATATGGGCAACCATGATAAAATCCACACCCTTCTCACAGCCCGTCTGAAACGGTACAAGCTCCGCCTCACGCAATTCATCGAGTGTCTTATAGGAATATGCATAATCCGAATGAGAATCCTCCACGGTACCGCCGTGCCCCGGAAAATGCTTATAGCAGGCCAATATTCTTTGGTCATGCAGACCCTCGCTGTAAGCCCACGCCATGTCCGCCACCAGATTCGGGTCGGTTCCAAAGGATCGGTCACCTATCACACGATTCCGGGCATTGGTGATAACATCCGCATCGGGAGCAAAGTCCACATTAAAACCAAGCTCCTCCAGATAGGCGCCAATCGTGCTGCCTGCATTATATATCAGCTCCGTATCCTGCTCTTTTGCAAGCACTCCCGGCGCCTTTACCCGCTCAACGCCAAAAGCGCTGTTTGAGCCGATTCTGAGCACTCTGCCGCCCTCCTCGTCCACACCGAGAAAAATCGGAAGCTCCTGTGTCTGTGATACATACGCCTGCACGCCCTCCAGCATAGCCCGCGTCTGCGTCGGCTCTGTCAAATTCTTCGCGAAATACACAATCCCGCCCACCGGATATTCATCCAGCGCCACCTGCATGGCCGGACTCATTTGTGTAACCATTTTCTCCCCGGTAAGCGCCTCCGGCGCCACGAAAAACAGTTGCGCGACCTTCTCCTCCAAAGTGAGCCGGTTTCGTATCTCTTCTATTTGTTCTGCCCGCCGCGCAAGCAGCTCCTCCTGCGTAATCGCGGACGAATCCGGCTGCTCCTTGGGCTGCCCCGCCATTACGACACTGTCCCCGATCACCATCACTGCAATCAAAATCCCTGTCAGCAGAAATACGGCGGTATGATTGAATGTCATTTTTCTTTTTCCCTGTTTCATGCTGTCACCTCATATGCTTGCTTATTGTCCTTACCATACAGCATATCACCGTTTGGCATACGAATGCAATCAAAACAATATTGTACATAAAAAGAAACATTTTGAAAAACGCAGAGATATGTGGTACTATAGAGAGGAAGCTGCAAAATACATAATCGCATTCGTATAAATGACTTTTGATTGTTGTTTAATCGCACAAAAGGAGGATTATATTATGTTAGGAAAAAACAAGAACGCAAACTATGCTGATGATGCACGTACAAAGGTCGGCACTGTGATCGGTGAGGGGGCCGTTTTCAACGGCAATCTGTCCGCACCGGAAACCATCCGGATAGACGGTACGGTAAATGGAAACTGTAACTGTGACAAATGCCTGATTCTCGGCCCGCAGGGACAGATTTTTGGAAATATCTACGCGCAATGCGTTATTATTTCCGGCTCGGTAGACGGCGATATTGCTGTTGACGGAAAGCTCGAGCTGCTTTCCACCGGTAAGCTGATCGGCAACATATCTGCAAAATCCCTTGTTGTCGACGAAAATGCCTGCTTTGAAGGAAGATGTACCATGACTCCGGG
>CAMWYL010000407.1 GCA_947178465.1 uncultured Lachnospiraceae bacterium
TTCAAGTTTATAAAAAGAGAAAATTGAGATACTAAAACTTGAGGTGAATAAAATGGAAAATTACAGAAAATCGTCCCATTGTACGTATGATATAAAATACCATTTAGTATGGATAACAAAATACCGTAAGCCGGTGCAGTATATAAAGGGAAATACATCAGGAAAGCTGCAAATGGAATATAAGGAATTGAACGGGCAATTCCAGGGGCAGCATTTGTGGGCAAGGGGATACTTTGTGGCAAGCAGTGGAAACGTAACGGATGAAATAATCAAAGAGTATATAAAAAACCAAGACATACAGGAGAAGAGTAACTATTGTCTTAGATGTATTTTATCATGTATTCCCAAATTTGGAAACAGTTGCATAATCTTACATATGTCTGTTGATTGGTTTTAATAGTAATGCACTGCGGACTGTGCTATAATCGGAAGAAAGGAGCTTTGAGATGACACACAAGTGAGAAAGAAGCCGGATAAATTCTCTGATGAGCGATTTATTCCCATGAGCAATGAGCCGTGCGGACAGGACAAAGGACTTGGAAGGTTCCTGATGTATTTGGCGAATGCCGCTTCGAAATGGAGGAAACAATGACAAAATTAACAAAATATTGGATTGGGGCATTGGCAGGGACGCTTGCGGCGTCGGTATATCCGATATATATGGGGGTGCATGTTATCCGTGACATGATAACGCAGGGCACCGTCTTGGAGGAGAATTACCCGAAATACATTATTCCGTATGCGCCAATTGCAATTGCCGTCCTGATCGCGGTTGCGCTGATGCCTCTGCTTTTGAAATTGACAGGCAGGGTTTCCATCCGGGCGGCTTCAGCTTTGGCGATAGGGGCTTTTTTTGTATCGGAGCTGTTGTTTGAAAGTAAGGTAATTGTCACGGCGAGCGTAGAGACAACCTTGGAATCATGGCAGATGTATATGTGCGTTTCGTTTTACCCGACGAGGACATTGCGCGCGATAGATATTCTCATAGGAGCGTACAGCCCCGTGTTCAAGCTGCATTTTTACCTGATATCGGTGGTTTTGATTATTACAATACTCAATGTATTGTACGGCTTTGCCCGGATGCTGCAAAGCGGTGACACCACGAGGCGTAAAGCGCTTGTGGTGCAGTCGGTATGTACGGCGTTCTTTCTCGGGCTTTGTATTTTGGCGTGTTTTACCGCGTTTTTCAGGGACGGAAAGCTTACAATCTCTGCGCTGTCTGCGGTTCTCATGGGTCTGTTCTTTGTGGTATTGGGCGTTACGATGGGAGTTTATGTCGGTTCGTTTCTGCTTGGAAGGAAGCGGGCCATTTCCGTGCTTCTTCCGGCGGTAACAGCCTTACTTGTGACAGTGGCAATGTATATCGGGGAAATGAGCCTTCTCAGCGGTCATTTATACCGTTTTGGCAGCGGCTTTTTCTTCCGGGGCATCGGCGGGATTGTGCTTGCACCGGTCGATATCCTGATTATCATGTTATCCGGCGGAATCAGTGCGTTTGTCTGCCGTTTATTGAATGATTGAAACGATGATTCTTTTCATAAAGGATTCGTACTGCGGAAAGGGAGATGCACAATGGAAAGTCTGACAAAGAACCGACAGGACAAGGAGACATTAGGGCGGATGGCGGCGAAATTTTTCGCACCGCTTATGATGACGGACTGCGAGGAGCTGACGGAAGGATATTTTAATGTTGCATATAAGCTGTGTCTGAGTAACGGGCGGGAGGTCATTCTTAAAGTGGCTCCTCCGGCGGGTGCGCGTATTATGACCTGTGAGAAGAATATTATGCGCAGTGAGGTACAGGCGATGGAGAAGGTATCCGCTGTAGAGGGGATTCCCGCGCCGAAGGTGCTCGGCTTTGATGAGAGCTGTCAAATCTGTGAAGCACCGTACTTTTTCATGGAAGTGCTCTCGGGAAGAAGTCTGAGCACGGTGAAGGATACGATGACGGCAAAGGCGCAGCGGGAGGTTTATGAGGAGACGGGACGGATAATCCGGCGGGTGAACGCGATAACCTGTCCATGCTTTGGGTATCCGGAACAGCCTGCGTTTCAGGGAATGGAGTGGTTTCCCGTCTTCAGGAAAATGCTCGAGGCGGGAATACGGGATGCGGCAGCCGGACAGGTTGACCTGAAAATACCGACGGGAGAGTTGCTGCGGCTTTTGGAAAAAGACAGGGATGTTTTTGCGGAAGTGACCAAGCCCTGCCTGGTGCATTGGGACTGCTGGGATGGCAATATTTTCGTGGAGAGCGAAAGGGTTACGGGCATTATAGATTGGGAGCGTTGTCTCTGGGCTGACCCACTGATGGAGGTCAATTTCCGTACTTATGGAGATAATACGTGGTTCCGGAAGGGATATGGTTGGGAACAATTCACGGATAGCGAATACCGCAGGGCTTTATGGTACGATATTTATCTGCTGATTTTGGCATCGCTGGAGTGTGAGTACCGTCAATACAATACTATGGATATGTATCGGTGGGCTGCGGGACTTCTTGCGGAGCAGTTTGGGAAGCTTGCACTTTAACATGACGGCCTGACGGCATTAAACGGGAAGGTCTCAAGCCTAAGTGTGTAAAAATGGAGGGTTTTTATGGATAACAAATTAATGAAACGGGAGATACAGGAGGCAATCCGCGCGGGGGAGCGGGCGCTTGTCAGCTTAGATGAGGCACAGAAGGAGTTGAAATCCGCCCGAAATTGGGGAATTTATGATATGCTCGGCGGTGGACTTTTGGGAACGCTGATAAAGCATTCAAAAATCAGCAGTGCCTCGTCCTGTCTGGAGGAAGCGCAGGCGCACCTGAGACAATTTCAGCGGGAGCTTAAGGACGTACAGGGAATGCCGGATGTTCATATTGAAATCGGAGATTTTCTTACCTTTGCGGATTACTTTTTTGACGGGCTGCTTGCGGATTATATGGTGCAGTCCAAAATCAACGAAGCCCGCTCGCAGACGGAACAGGCCATTTCCTATGTGAACAGCCTGCTTGCAGAGCTGCGCCGGGCACAGAGCCGGTACTGATTTCTTTGATGCAGAAGCGTCGGAAAAAACATAAAATGTAAATTTTGGAAATGAAAACAAGTGCGCCGACTGCGGAAATGATTCGCAGACGGCGTTGTTTATTTTATTAAAAAGTCCATATACTACATATGCAAGTTTTAGACACAAGCGTGTGAAAAGACTTCCAAAGAAAAAGAAAAGAAACGGAAAGTAGTGGTATGGGATGAAAGCAAGAAAGAGATACATTTTATTT
>CAMWYL010000408.1 GCA_947178465.1 uncultured Lachnospiraceae bacterium
GATTACGAGTACGCCGGAAAGAAAAAGATAAAGGATATTCCGGGAGAGCTGCAAAAGATCATTGACGCTTATAATAAAACGGCACCGCTCTACAAGCGGGTATTTGGCTTAAAGGTGCGTGAGACAGAGTTTGAGAAGAATACGACCAAGAAGATTAAGCGCTTTTAGGGAGACAAAAAAAGAACCAAAGTATAACCTTCCTTTATAATGGAGAAAATATAGGAAACGACATAAGGAAAAGATTTATGGCGTTTCCTATAAAAAATCTTAGTATTTCATTATAGAGGGAGGTTTTTGTTTGGAGAATAAAGCATTGGGTACATCCAGCATCAGCTACACGAAGCCGGTGCTGATTATGGGAAGCGGCTCTATTGTGGGACAGATGGAGGAGGAGGGACCGCTTGGCGGCAGCTTTGACAAGGTCAGCAGCGACAAAAACGATATGTTTGGCGCGGATTCATGGGAGAAGGCGGAGAGTGCGCTGCAAAAGGAAGCGATTGCGATTACGCTACAGAAAACCGGAATGGAGTCGAAGGATGTACGATATCTGTTTGCAGGGGACTTGCTGGGGCAGACCATTGCAAGCTCCTTCGGCGTGTTGGATTACAATATTCCCTTTGTCGGTTTATATGGTGCATGCTCTACCTGCGGCGAATCGCTGTGCATGGGCTCTATGGCTGTTGCGGCAGGCTATGCGGACACGGTGATGAGCCTGACCTCCAGCCATTTTGCAAGCGCGCAGAAGGAATTCCGTTTTCCCTTGGAATACGGCGGTCAAAGACCGCTGTACGCGTCCTGGACGGTGACGGGGAGCGCGGGCTTTTTGCTGCAGCATGCGGATATCGACAGCAGGCAGGGCAAGGCAGCGGAGAATAACTATCGGCGCAAAATCGGAATCACGGGAGTTACCATCGGAAAGATTGAAGATTATGGCATCAAGGATTCCTTTAATATGGGATGCGCGATGGCACCTGCCGCTGCATGGACGATTGCGACGAATCTCAAGGACTTTGGTAGAACGGCGGGCGACTATGACGCCATTTTCACGGGAGACTTGGGGAATGTGGGACAGGAGGCGCTTTTTACCCTTCTGGAAAAGGAAAATATTGATATTCGTGACCGTCATTATGACTGTGGTATGTTGATTTACGATTTGGAGAAGCAGGATGTCCACGCGGGTGGGAGCGGCTGTGGCTGTTCTGCGGTCGTACTGTCGGCTTATATCCTGCATAAAATCGAGGAGGGACAGTGGAACCGGGTGCTGTTTGTACCGACGGGGGCGCTGCTGAATAAGACTTCCTTTAACGAGGGGCAGAATGTACCCGGAATCGCGCATGGCGTAGTGATTGAGGCGGTGGAGTAGTGTTATTCATATTTTGAAGCAGAGGTATATGTAGAAACGATAAAGGCTGTAGGGAAACCTGATGTAAGGGATAAAATTGTCCGGAAAACACCGGAATACCATGCATCAGGTTTTTTGATTTGTGTTATTTGATACATAAAAAAGAACACACATTCGATACTGACCTTGACGAATGCGAAGGGGAGTGCTACAATAAAGCTACGGATTCAGCTGCAGATTAAGTATAATATCATTTCTATTTGAGCCGCCGAAGGCGGCATGGGGATTAGTATGATTGGGATTTATTTTAGCGGTACGGGAAATACGAGGTTCTGTGTTGACAAATTCCTGAAATATTACAATAAGGATGCTGTAAGGTGCTCTTATGCAATAGAGGATAAGGCGGCTCTTACGAAATTAAAGGACAACAAGGATATTGTTTTGGGATACCCGATATATTACAGTGACCTTCCGATAATAATGAAAGACTTTATACAGGACAACCAAGCCCTTTTTCGGGGAAAGAATGTTTTTATTATAGTAACAATGGGGTTATTCAGCGGTGATGGTGCAGGTTGTGCCGCAAGGCTGCTGCGAAAATACGGTGCGAATATCCTTGGCGGGCTGCATTTGAAAATGCCTGATTGTATCGGAGATGTGAAGCTGCTGAAAAAGCCTCTTGAGGAAAACAGGGAAATTGTCAGGAAGGCCGACGCAAAGATCAAGGCGGCTGTTGAAGCTGTTTGGCAGGGGCATTATCGCAGGGATGGTCTTGGCATAATCAGCCATGCCGCAGGCTTGTTCGGGCAGCGATTATATTTTTATAACAAAACGGTGCGGTTAAGGGATAAATTAAAGATTGATGGAGAGAAGTGTGTTTCCTGCGGAAAATGCGCGACATTGTGTCCGATGGGGAATATAAAAATGACGGATAGCAGACCGACGACTTGTGGGAATTGTACAAGCTGCTACCGATGCATCAGTAATTGTCCGAAACAGGCAATCACCCTGATTGGAAGCACGGTTTTGGAGCAGAGCACAATTGAGAAATATATCGATACGGAATGAGGAGGCTGTTTCAGTGAGAGACAGCCTCCTGCCGGCGGGTGGTCTAAAAGATATATGATTTTAACAGCCAGACAAAGAACATGCAGATGGCAAAGGATATCAGTCCGCAGCCAATCGCCATCAGGAGCTTTTGATACGGACGTTTTCCGTATTCCTGCGCTTTTTCGATTTCATCCAGGCGTTTGCCTTCCGTGAAGGATACGATTTCCTTGTAGGTTTGGATATCATTACTCTTTTTATATTTTTCGATTCTGATGGCAAAATACATTGCGGCGGCAAATAGGACTGCCGCAATGATCAGGCCATAATAGCTTAAGAATACGGCCAGCGGGACTACAGATACGACGCTTAACAGTAGCAGGACCGTATAGACAGCACTGTCACGGTGAAAGCGTTGAAGCTCATTTTTGTTGATTTCTTCCTTCATAATGGTAACATCTCCTTTTATTAATTGGTCAAGTGATACATGGAACACGGAACTTAATAACAGAAGACTGTGGATATCGGGATAATTTTTATTGTTTTCCCAATTGGAAATGGTCTGTCGGGAGACATAGACCTTTTCAGCGAGTTCTTCCTGTGATAAGTTCATGTCGGTTCTGTATTTTTTTATTTGGTTATGCAGCTCCAAAACAAGCCCTCCTTTCATTGCAATCATATCGTATGGGAGAAAAATGCGCTATCAAATGTATTTTACATTAGGGAAAATCAGAATGTAAAAGGTATTTTGCATTACAATTATCAAAAATATGAGAAAGCTTTTCAGTAAACAGCCTTTCACGGCGTCACCTGTGTTCAGTGGTACAATTGCATCACAGAGTATATTTTTTATTATTTTAA
>CAMWYL010000409.1 GCA_947178465.1 uncultured Lachnospiraceae bacterium
CCTCATATATCGACGCCACCAGATTAATCGCGGCAAGGAACAGAATCAAATCAAAGATTCCGCGTGCCTTCCTGAGATACCCAATTCCTTCTTTTACCGAGTCCGACAGCTTATCCTGCCGCCCGGCCTGCTTCTCCTCCTCCGGGATTTTAATTGCGAATGCAAGCACCGCAAACGCTACACCGAAGGAAAGCAAATCAAATGCCACAATCGCACCCATTCCCGCAATCCCGAGAATTGCAGTTGCAATAATCGGCTTGAGGATGGAATTCAGCGAACCGGAGAAATACTGCAGCCCGCCCACACGCTGGTAATGCTTCGGTGGAAGAATCCTCGTTATTGCAACCTCCGAAGCCGGCTGTTGAACCGTATTCATAAGACTGTTGATGCCGTTAATCAGATACAGATGCCATATCCGTAAGGAATTAAAATGTAATAGAACCAACATAACAATGGTCGTCAATGCCGCAGCCGTATCACAGACCAGCATCGTCACCTTTTTGTTCCACTTATCACTGAGCGCCCCTGCAAATATACTTAGCAGAACATACGGCGCGTAAGAGCATATCATCAGCATGGAGGTCGCCAGCGCAGACCCCTTCTGCGTATATGACCAGATTACCAATGCATAGCTCGTCATCCCGCTGCCAAGACCGGAAAAGGACTGTGTTATCCATAGCAGCAGAAAATCCTTCATTTCCAAAATTTCCGTTTTATGGTTTATCATAGACTTTGCTCCTTAACAATCAAAATTTCGTTATATCTGATAATTTGCAAAGTCCTCGGATAGTTTTATCCTACTCCATGCAATCCTATCCTAAAAGACCTTGCATGGAGCCGCTGCAATAGCAAGCACCCTCCTCATCTCCTTGTCTTTATATCAACCTGATTCAGCCCTCCGCAGGCAGATAAATATCACAATATATTTCCTTTCTCCGCTTATCCAACGCATACTCAATCTGCTCCTTTACCTCATCCACATGGAGCAAATCACAGATATAGCCGCTGTATCTGCTTTCCTTCATACCGTCAAATTCCTCTATCAGCATCTTCAGCGTCTTCCCCTGTCCGTACGGTCTGCCGATATTATCAGTAGCCGCATCAATACTGTCCGCAATGCTCAAAATATTCACAAAGGGCTTATTCTCCGTATGCTTCGCCCTCGGATAACCGCCCTGCCCGTTATACCATAAATGATGAAGCAGCGCGCAATCGTGCACACATTCTACCTCGCGGCTCATTTTCCCCTGATAAATCTTCGAGAAATTCGCCGGATGGTCCTTAATCACCTCGAACTCATCATCCGTCAGGTTCCGCGAGGAATTGGACACATAGTCCAGACAGAAATACTTGCCGATATCATGGAACAGTGTGCACTTCTCCATCAGCTCCATCACCTCTTCAGGGTGGTCACGGCAGTCCTCCCAATCGTGCCCTGCCAAACCGTCAAGATACTGCGGGTCGTGTTTTAATATGTAGCGCAGGATAATGCAGCTGATTTCCTTTACTACCATCGTATGGACATATAACGCCTTGTTCGCGTAAATCGTCGCGCTCAGCATTGTATTCTTAAACGAATCAAAATCCATAATGCCCGAGGCGGAATTTACCAGCATCAGCACACAGTAATTCGTCTGATAGCTGCCAAGATGGTGTTCCATCTTCTTCGCCTCCGCAAGCACATGCTCCACAATCTCCGTGCTTCTCTCCAACACATACGCATCGTCATAGCTGCTGCATTTACACAGATAGTCCAGACAATACGCATTCGCCGTAAACAGCGCCGAGCACTGCTCCATGGCATTGTAATCCTCCTGCGGGCGGGATATTTCCTCAAACCGCTGCAACAGCTCCTCCATGGTCAGTCTGCCCAGATGATACTGTGCCTGCGCACAGTAAAGACGTGCAACCACTCTGTCGGTAATCACGCTCTGCACGTTTTCCGCCTCCAAGGCCTCCTGCAGCGCATGGGAAAGCTCCTCAATATAGGGAAGCTCCTTTTCCACTTCTATCAAAGGTTCACCGTCCGGCACGCTTCCTTTCTTCTTTGCATGCTCCGCCCTACGGCATGCTTCCAATGTAAAACCCAGCACATTTTCCTGACACCGGATGTACTGCGCCGCCATAAATTCCTTCCCTGCTTCCCAGTGAATATGTTCCATACGTTCCTTGATTTCCTTGTACTTGCGCAAGCCAAAGGTCATATCCTTGCGGTTGACAACGCTCAGCAGCCAACAGTTTATCAGGGAACGCTTCGCTCCCTCGGAAAATTTGTCAAAATCATCCAGATACTGCTCCGCCATACGCGGATATTCGCTGCCCGCGTAATCATCCAGATGTTCCTTGATGATAATATCAAAGACAGCACAGTATTCCAACAGGGTAATCGTGCGCTCCACGTTTCCCTGCTCCTGATAGTATCGCAGCAGCAACTTTGAAATACGGAACACAATCGGCGTGTCCTGCTGTCCGCCGCCCTGCAAAAGGACGTTCAAAAAGTCCTTGAGCTGCCGCTCCGCCTCCGCGTCCAAAAGTTCCGGCTCCTTCTCGTATTTGACGATAAATTCCCGTATAATCGCGTTGCACTCCGTCTGTATCTGCTTCTTCTCATGGGATATCTGAATAAGTCTTTGAATAACGCCTTCCTTTGTTTCCCCTTCGCTGAAGGTCACCTTATCAACCTCATTGTAACGCTCCAGCAGCTCCTTATACTTCCCGTAATCCATCCTGCCTCACTCCGTTTATTTAACCGTAAGCTTCCGGTCTGCCAAAGAATACCCAATCCAATGTTTTTATTATACCTTATCACATATATCAAAATCAAGGTCTGTAAGGGAATTGCATGCAACTCCTTTGCAGGCTCCAATCGTCAATACATCAGACAAAACGCAGCAAAAAATATATTTTTTTGTAACCTGCCGTACTTTTTAATTGTATTATTAATGAAAGGCCTTTCAACACTACTATTTTCACTTTATCAAAAGAAGGAATGCTTATGAAGCAGTCAGTACAGGAATTGGTAGCGTTATACCGGGACAATCTGTTTGCGGCGGCATTTAACGTATGCGGGAATGCACAGGACGCGGAGGATGTTGTCCAGGATACGTTTATCCAATATTACACAATTAAAAAAGAATTTGACAACGGGCAGCACATCCGCGCATGGCTGTTTCGGGTAGCGATCACCAAGGCGAAAAATACCGTCCGCACCTTTTGGCGGCGCAACAGGCTATCCCTTGA
>CAMWYL010000410.1 GCA_947178465.1 uncultured Lachnospiraceae bacterium
AAGTTCATATATGGCGTTCTGGAGAAGCCGTTCCGGAATTATTACGAGAGAGCGGACAGAATGAAGGGGATGACCGGTGAGAACCTTATGGTTCTTCTGGAGAGAAGATTGGACAATGTCATTTTCAGAATGGGCTTTGCGAGAACAAGAAGAGAGGCCAGACAGGTTGTCGACCACAAGCATGTATTGGTAAACGGCAAGTGTGTGAATATACCTTCCTATTTGATCAGCGTCGGAGATGTGATTGAAATCAGCGAGAAGGCAAAGGGTATGCAGAGATATAAGGAAATCGCTGAGGTCACGAACGGCAGACTGGTTCCTGAATGGATGGATGTAGATCAAGAGAACTTTAAGGGAACGATCAAGGAGTTTCCGGCAAGAGAAGTGATTGATGTCCCTGTAAATGAGATGCTTATCGTCGAGTTATATTCTAAATAATTAATAAGCTGACAGTAGGAAGTGCGCCCCTGCGTGCTTTCTATTGTTGTAATTTTATCGCATTCATAAAGGAGGGTATTTACAGTGTTGGCATTTGATTTTGACAGTCCCAATATTGAAGTGGCTGAAATCTCTGAAGACAAAAGGTATGGTAAATTTATAGTAGAGCCTTTGGAAAGAGGTTACGGAATTACGTTGGGTAATTCTCTTAGAAGGATTATGCTTGCTTCCCTACCCGGTGCAGCCGTAAGTCAGGTAAAGATTGACGGCGTATTACATGAGTTCAGTTCCATCTCCGGCGTAAAGGAGGATGTTACCGAAATCATAATGAACCTAAAGAGCTTAGCGATTAAAAATACCTGTGAGACAGATGAAGTTAAGAAGGCTATCATAGATTTTGAAGGTGAGGGTGTCGTTCGGGCATCCGACATACAGGTTGATCAGGATATTGAGATTATGAATCCCGATCAGGTGATTGCTACCTTAACCGGCGGCAAGGACAGTAAGCTGTACATGGAGATTATGATTACCAAGGGAAGAGGATATATCAGCGCGGAGAAGAACAAGGGCGAGGACTTGCCGATTGGTGTCATTGCGGTGGATTCCATTTTTACACCGGTAGAGAGAGTGAATGTTACTGTAGAAAATACCCGTGTAGGCCAGATTACGGATTATGATAAGCTGACCTTGGACGTATATACGGATGCGACGCTTGCTCCGGATGAGGCGGTAAGCCTTGCGGCGAAGGTATTGAGCGAGCATCTGAAGCTGTTTATTAATCTTTCCGAGAATGCAAAGAATGCAGAGGTTATGATTGAGAAAGAGGATGACGAGAAGGAAAAAGTGCTTGAGATGAGCATTGATGAGCTGGAGTTGTCCGTTCGTTCTTACAACTGCTTAAAGAGAGCGGGAATCAATACGGTAGAAGAGCTGACGAACAAGACTTCCGAAGACATGATGAAGGTTCGGAATCTGGGTCGTAAGTCTCTGGACGAAGTATTGGCGAAATTAAAGGAATTAGGTTTACAGTTGAACCCGATGGATGAGTGATTCAGGGTTTGCGTAAATTTAATATAGGCAGATGCGGTAATTCCAAAGGGTTCGCATTTGTGCTCATGTCATGGAATTATTAACAGACATTTGATAAGTAAGTCCAAAAGGCGTTGTCATTTGTTCCACGAATGAGGGTAGCCTACATAGATATAAGAAGGATGTAGGTGAGGTGTCCTCGAAAGGAAAGGAGCCAATTATGGCAGGTTACAGAAAACTCGGCAGAACATCAAGTCAGAGAAAGGCATTGCTCAGAGGTCAGGTTACTGCTCTGATCGCAAGCAAGAACGGCAGAATTATCACAACGGAAGCAAGAGCGAAGGAAGTCCGGAAGATTGTAGAGGGACTTATCGCATTGGCCGTAAAAGAAAAGGACAATTTTGAGATGGTCAAGGTTACGGCGAAGGTTCCCCGGAAAGATAAGGATGGTAAGCGCGTAAAGGAAGTTAAGGATGGCAAGAGAGTTACCGTTTATGATGAGGTAGAGAAGGAAATCAAGAAGGATATGCCTTCCAGACTTCATGCAAGAAGACAGATCCTCAAGGTGTTATACACCGTGAAAGAGGTTCCTGAGAAGAATGCCGGCAGAAAGAGAAATACAAAAGAAATTGATCTTGTAGCAAAATTATTTGATGAAATCGCACCTAAGTATGTGGGACGCAATGGTGGTTACACAAGAATCATCAAGATTGGCCAGCGTAAAGGTGATGGCGCTATGCAGGTAGTTCTTGAGTTGGTATAGTGATAAATCGTATATTTTTGTACGCAGACACGCTCCCGGTTTGGGAGCGTTTTTTGCAAATATACTTTTGCAGACAGATGATATGTCTGAATGCGGAGGATACCGTTTATAGAAGCACCCGAAGGGTATACTATGATAAAAAGCTTGTTTCTATGGAGGTAAACGGAACAGAATGGATGAGAATGGAAGAATGTCGAGGAAAGAGGCGTGCTTTTTTCTGGGAATCAGGGAGGATGCCGCGGAGGAGCAGATAAAAAAGGCATATCACTATAAAGCAAAGCTGTATCATCCGGATTCCAATCCGGATGCGGACACAAGAGACTATTATTTGAAAATCCAGAAGGCGTATGAGTATCTGATGAACAACCCGTATACGGATACCGTACAAAACCAAGGCGTGAATCCACAGAATATGTATAGGGTGAATCCAGCGTCGTTTTACCAAAGCAGTGTGCAACAGCGTCCCGCAAAGATTTTTGCCACGGATGATAAGATCCGCGCACAGTATCAGCGTCAGAAGACCAAGGAGAAGGATCTTAAGAAGGTTCAGAAGTGGGAGAGCGACTATAAGAGCGGTAAAAAGCGTCAGCAACAGGCGGAGCTGTATGGAGAAGCCTATGCGAACCGGACTATGGGGCCCGCGAAAAGCAAGGAGGAGGAAATCCTCGAGAAAATAAGGGCGATATGGCTTGCGGAGACGATAAAGCGCCAGATCAGCTATGATAAGGAGCATAAAGAGGCACTGCAGCGCAGGAAGCTGTATCAGGCGTTTATGCAGCAAAAGATACAAGAGGACGACAAATAAAACGGGTGGCATGATATGGGAATCATTAAGGTTAAGGACTTAATCTTTGAATATATAAGGCGCGACGAGGAAGGGAATGTCGAGGGGATAACAAAGGCTGTTGACGATGTTAATCTGGATATAAAGCAGGGAGATTTTGTGTCGATTTTGGGGCATAACGGCTCCGGGAAATCCACCCTTGCAAAGCATTTGAATGCCATCCTG
>CAMWYL010000411.1 GCA_947178465.1 uncultured Lachnospiraceae bacterium
TACGGCATCCTTTTTTATCAGATAAACTATGTAGCCAAGCTTATTCTATCATAACATGCCGGAATTTACAAATTGAAAAAATACGAAAAGAAGGCCAAGTGACCTTCTTTTACCGATTAGGCTTTATCCATTGTTTGCTTTTCCTTAGATAGAGATACTCCTGATAAGCCTGTTCAAGAATTTGTTTTTCATTTGAAAATTTTAACAAATGATATGCTTCATGGTATTTATAATAACCCGAATCCACAAAAAATTCCTCACGCTGCGGCTTGCTGTAATAGTTGTCCGCCATCATCAGGTACCAGTGTACCTCCTTCTCCACCACATCCTGCGGGACATTAAAGGAGTATTCGCTTTTCCCAATGTATTTCATTACAGAAGCCTTAACGCCGGATTCCTCAAAAACCTCGCGTAGCGCGGTTTCTACATGTTTTTCACCTTTTTCGACAGTTCCCTTTGGAAGCACCCATCCCTCATATCTGTTTTTGAAGTTCTTATATAGAAGCAGAATTTTCCCTCGAAATATCACTACGCCTCCACAGCTGGTAGCTTCAATCATGGCGTTTCCTCCTGTACAGTGCGTATATGGGCTATTTAATGCTTTCGATAATGCTGATAATCTGGCCTGTCTCAAAAGGCTTTGTCACAAATTCCGAAGCGCCAAGCTTAATTGCGTCCAGCATCTTGCCCTTCTGTCCGGCTGCTGTAACCATTATAACCCTCGCTGTTGAATCGTATTCCTTTATTTTGACGAGCGTCTCGATACCATCCATAATAGGCATCGTAATATCCAGTGTTACAAGGTCCGGCTTTAATTCACAATATTTTTCGAATCCTTCTTGTCCATTTGTCGCCTCTGCAATGACCTCATAGCCGTTCTGCTCTAATATGTTGCGAAGCATTGAACGGGATGTCTTAGAATCGTCAACTATTAAAATTGTGTTCATATTTTCCTCCATTCCAAAGCATTTATATTTGACACAAATAAAAATCCTTCTGCTTTATTCATATACTTCAAAAACAGCCCTGAAGCTATATCCGTTTGCACAAATAGGAATGATATAGAGCTTCTCATTACTGATAAAAGGCCCTTCCTCTCCATATTCCGGAGAATTCATATCAATAGAGATATCATCATAGCTCAGATTGGTCGCATACAAGCCGTTGACACAATTGATAAATTCACCGACATTGTCAAGCGCATCCGTGGTCACGGTCGTATATTTATCTCCCGTAAAGTAGTTCGCAATCCCAAGCAGCCCGTCATTCGGAGCGCTGATATATACCTTGATATGTAAGTCCCCGATGATTGCCTGACACGCATACTTATCCAATTGCAGCGAATGAGCCGTATAGGCTTTCTCAAGATACAGATCCGGATCGATCAGGCGGCGAAGCGTCCGTATCAGTGTAAGCGCGAGTTCTTTGAGTCGGGGGGCTTTCAACGGAACAAAAATATTGACGCACTCCTCCAAGTCATCATGTACCAATGCGCTTAATTGGGCATCCGTAAAGCCGCTCACCTTCTGGAAGTCATCCAACAGCGGGTTAATCTGCTCCAGCGTGATAATCCCCTCGTTCAAAGTAATCTGTACAAACTTCAAAAAGCTGTTCTGCTGATAGGCCAATAACTCATCAAGCTTCTCTTCTGAGAAATATCCCGCCTCTACCGCCTGCTCACCGAACCGCGAGTCGTCCTTGTCAACGCGTTCCAAAAGCGCCTTCGCGTCCGCAGGCGATATTGCCTTGTTTATCACGGCAATCCCTGCAACCTCTGCATTCAGCTCCTTATCTATCGGAAGCAGTGAATCCATCTGATCCTTGGTCATTATTTTCTTATCAACCAGGTAGTTTCCAAATAAGCATTTAAGCATATTATGACTCCCTTCTAAAAATAAATTTGTAATTTGATTTTCCTCAAATTATCTAACTATTACTAATATACACCTTTTTGACAAAAATTACAAAGTATTTTGTTTAAAATATAATACATTTTATAAAAAACTGCCTGATTTTTATTTCCAAACACCGTTTTTGCTGTCTATTGCGTATAATATTGCTCTAAAATCCGACGTGCAACGGGTACCGCATACTCGCCACCGGAGCCTGCGCCCTCCATAATGATCGTAATCTGCAGCGGTTTTTCCGTGTCATACGTGAATCCCGTAAACCACGCGTGCGAATCGGAATTGGAATTAAATTCCGCGGAACCGGTCTTTCCGGCAGCACTGTAATGGGAGTCCTTGAGCCGCGTCCCGGTACCCTCCTCCACAACCGCATGCATCAGCTCCTTTAATGCCGCGGCTTCCTCCGTGGAAATAAGCTGCCCGAGCGAGGTTGGCGTAAACTGTTTCAGCACCGTCTCATCCGCCGTCTCAATGCGCTCTATCATATAAGGCTGCATCATCTCGCCGTCATTTGCTATCATTGCCGTAACCATGGCCATCTGCAGCGGCGTTATCTGTGTGATTCCCTGTCCGATGGCCGTCTGAATCATATCGTTGTCATTCTCGATAATTCCCTGCGAGATGCTGCTTTGCTTTGCAAGGAAGTCCGCAGGAAACGCCCGGTTAAAATAAAGGCTTTCGAGCGTCTTTAAGAAGCTCTCTCTGTCCAGCTTCAGGCTGATATCCGCAAAGGCGGAGTTGCAGGACTTTGCAAAGGCCGTTGCAAAATCAACCTTGCCATGATTGGCGCCGTGGTAACAATTGATCGTGTAATCCACGTTCGTAAAAGATCCGCTGCATTGGAAGGAATAATCCTTATAGTCTGCGGGATTTTCACGGATGTATTCCAACGCGGTCAGTATCTTGAAGGTAGACCCGGGCGGATACATCCCTTGTGTCACACGGTTTACCAGAACCGAGCTTTCCGTATCCTCAAGGAGACTGTCCCAGATCTCCGTAATCTCATTCGGGTCAAAATCAGGCTTGGATACCAGCGCGAGGATTTTTCCCGTTGACAGTTCCGTGATGACAATTGCCCCCTCGTAAATGCCGAGTGCATCGTAAGCAATTTTCTGCAGCCGTGCATCAAAGGTCGTAATGACCGTGTTTCCCATATGTTTTTCATTTTCCAAATCATCCAGCAGCTTATTGTTCAGCGAGATGTTGGATGATACCAGATAGATATTGGCGCTCTGCTCAACGCCCATCCTTCCATTGGGGGAATAGCATACCGCATCCGCCAAA
>CAMWYL010000412.1 GCA_947178465.1 uncultured Lachnospiraceae bacterium
CAAGTCTGTCGACGATGCGGCGCGGATTTTTGAGACGGTGCGGCAGTCCGGACAGGCGGCGCTTCGCATTGTGAATATCAGCGGGCAGGAGCGTGGGGAATTTGGTGCAAATTCCAACGGACAGATGTTTTTGCAGATGGAGGATAAGGAAGACATTTTTGCGTGTGTTTTGGGCAGTGCGGAATCGGTCGGTGAGAACCGGGTATATGTGATAGAGGCAGGAAGAGAATTGACCAAAGAAGTCATCAGCGAAAATATCGCCCGATTTCTTCAGGAGGAGAAATCGGTGCTGTCCTGTTTTGATGTAAAAGCGGATTATGGTACGCTGGTATCGGAAGAGGCGGATCGGAGCCTTACCGCACGGCAGATAACCCAAAATCTGTTTGACTGTAAAATCGCGGCATATCTGCTGAATCCGCTGAAAAGCGATTATGAAATGGCGGATATTGCGAGCGAATATTTGGGGATTACGCTGCAGACATGGAGCGAACTTTTCGGGAAAGCGGACTTTACGACGACCTGGCGAAGCCGCAAGGAGGAGTGTGTGCGTTATCTGGCAAAGGAGGTATATGCACTGCAAAGAGTGCAGCCGATTCTTGAGGGCGCTTTGGAGGAAAGCGGCATGTACAAGCTTTTCAGAGAACTGGAAATGCCGGTATCCTATGTGTTATTCGATATGGAGCGGGAAGGAATTCTGGTAAAGCCGGAGGAGCTGAAGGCATACGGAGAGGCACTGTCGGGAAGGATTGACGAGTTGGAGCACGCAATTCATGAGGCGGCAGGAGGGGCGTTTAATATTAATTCTCCGAAGCAGCTTGGGGAGATTTTGTTTGAGAAGCTGCAGCTTCCGGGCGGAAAGAAGACAAAGACGGGGTATTCGACCGCGGCGGAGGTACTTGAAAAGCTTGCGCCGGAGCACCCGATTGTGAAGGATATTTTGGAATACAGAGGGCTTACAAAGCTCAAATCCACTTACGCGGAGGGACTTGCGGCATTTATAGATGACAGCAACAAGATTCACACAAGCTTTAATCAGACGATAACGGCAACCGGGAGACTGAGCTCTACCGAGCCCAATCTCCAGAATATTCCCATGCGTATGGAGCTGGGACGACGTATCAGAAAGGTATTTATCCCACAGGAGGGCTGCATTTTCATGGATGCGGACTATTCGCAGATTGAGCTTCGTGTATTGGCGCATATGTCCGGGGACGAGCAGCTGATAGGCGCTTATAAAATGGACGAGGACATTCACCGCATCACTGCTGCGAAGGTGTTCCACACCCCCTTTGAGGAGGTTACGGACCAACAGCGCAGGAATGCGAAGGCTGTAAACTTCGGTATTGTGTATGGTATCAGTTCCTTCGGCTTGAGTCAGGATCTGAGTATTTCAACGAAGGAAGCGAAGGAATATATCGACGAATATTTTAAGACCTATCCCGGTATCAAGGAATTTCTGGATAAGACGGTGTCTGACGCAAAGCAAAAGGGCTACAGCACGACTCTGTTTGGCAGGAGAAGACCGATACCGGAGCTGAAAGCTTCCAATTTCATGCAGCGTTCCTTCGGCGAGCGGATCGCCATGAACTCGCCCATTCAGGGAACTGCGGCGGATATTATCAAATATGCCATGGTAAACGTTTATGACGCATTAAAGGAAAGCGGGCTGAAGTCCAAGCTGATTTTACAGATTCACGATGAGCTTTTAATAGAAACCCGGGAGGACGAGGTGGAGCAGGTGCGGCAAATCCTTTCGCGCGAGATGCAGAATGTCTGTGATTTGGATGTCCGGCTGGAGATAGATCTGCACACCGGTACGGACTGGTATGAGGCAAAGTAGGAGGCACTCATGAGGATTATAGGGATTACCGGCGGCGTCGGTGCCGGGAAAACGCAGGTTCTTTCGTACATTGAGTCGCATTACCGATGCAGGGTGATCCGTGCGGATGAGGCGGCGCATTTGCTGGAAGAGCCGGGACAGGACTGCTATTCAAGGCTTGTGACGCTCCTCGGGCAGGATATTTTGAATGAGGACAAAACAATCGACAAGCGGCGCATGGCGGATGCGGTCTTTGGAAATAAGGATATTCTGGAACAGGTGAATGCAATCACTCATCCGGAGGTTAAAAAATATATCTTGGAACAAATCCAGTACGAGCGGGAGCGGGGAGTTGTCGATTTCTTTTTTATAGAGGCGGCGCTTCTGATAGAGGACCGGTATGATCTGATAGCGGACGAATTGTGGTATATCCATTCGGACGTGGAGGTACGGAAGGCGCGGCTTGTGCAGGACAGGCATTACAGCGAGGAAAAAATAGCGGCAATTATGAAAGAACAGCTAAGCGAGGCGGAGTTTCGGAAGCATTGCAGGGTTGTTATCCAAAATAACGGGGACTTAGCGGAAACCTATGGACAGATAAGGGCAATATTGGGGAACAACGGGTGAAACCGCGAATGGAGGGTAAAAATGAGTCAGATGGAAAGGAACGGAGAAGAGCTTGTATTCGGTCTTGATATCGGTACACGCAGCATTGTGGGAACAATCGGTTATAAGAACGGAGACCGGTTTGTGGTAGTCGGGCAAGAGATACGTGAGCACAAGACCCGCGCAATGCTTGACGGGCAGATACATGATATCAACAGGGTCTCGGCGACGTTGATGGAGATACGGGACGCGCTGCAGAAGAAAACCGATTATCCGCTGGAAGAGGTTTGTATCGCGGCGGCGGGCCGTGTGCTGCGGACAATGAATGTGCATGTGGACCTGAATTTTGAAAAGGAGCGCAGCGTTACCAAGGAGGATTTGGACACGCTTATTTCAACGGGTGTTGAAAAGGCGTTTAATGATTTTCAGGAGGAAAACGACACAGATATTCACTTTTATTGTGTGGGGCATTCGGTGGTGCGCTATTACCTGAACGGACTGTGGATGGGACAGCCGGAGCATCATAAGGCGAAAAGTGTCGGGGCGGACATTATCGCGACGTTCCTGCCGGATGATGTTGTGGACGGACTGTACAGTGCGGTTGAACTTGCGGGCCTGAAAGTGGCAAATATGACGCTGGAGCCGATTGCGGCGATTCGCGTCGCGATACCGGAGAAGTTCCGTTTGCTGAATATTGCGATGCTTGACATCGGCGCAGGAACTGCCGACATTTCCATTACGGATGAGGGAAGCGTTATCGCGTAC
>CAMWYL010000413.1 GCA_947178465.1 uncultured Lachnospiraceae bacterium
ATCATGACATGTCCACAGTATAATTACGAAAATTTATTATTTTACTTTTGAAAACCATTTATAAACACCTTTCGAACATTCTGTCATCAATTGCTTATGACCTATTCTGTTCATCTAATACTACCAATAACAGCCTCCCTCCACCGTGTTACCGTCTCTAACCATTTCGTGTTCTCCCGGACGTGTCCACGAAGCATTCGCAATACCTTTAAGCCCCTCTTCCCATCTCTTCCCCATTATTCCAAACATCAACTGTGTAGCTCCTCCCAGATGAATAACTGTTTTCCCCATTTTCTTTATCTCACAGGAGAGCGGAAAACCATATGCACCACACCCGACAATCGCAACATCAAAATCAAGCTTCCGGCATTCTTCTGTCATATAATCCAATGCTTCAAACCATGTAGTGAAACGATTGTCGCGTTCACCTGCAATCGTCTGAACTGCCTTCAGCGTCACCAATTCAAACTGTGGCAAAATTCGGTCTGCCGGCATAAGATTATCAAAAATATGGCATCTTCGTTCCTTATATTGTCTGCGAATCGTATCTGTAAAGGGGTGTATGATCAATACCCGCTTCTCTTTTAACGCAGTCGTCCACAGCCGAACCCCTTCAAAATCATCTTCATAGCGTTTAATATTCCACGGCTCAAGATGTCCCAAAAGTGTTAATTGCAAATCCGAATTATGACTTTGCCAATTAATAAAATAATCCTCCATGAACTGCGGCCAAACAGCATGTAAATCCATATGCTGATAGGCACTCAACATTATTTCTGCAAAATCTTCTGTATACGAAATATGAGTCGGAAAAAAACCAGCTCCATTACACAGTCTCTCAAACAGAACTTCCAAATTATTCTTTATTCCCAATTCTTTATTTATCACCTGAACTATAGTTCCCAGTTCCGTTCCTCCATACCTTCCCGCCCAAAAGGGTCTTCCATCCAAAATCGCGTTCGCTATCATTTTATTTGTCTCGTCAAACGACAACACTTTATGTCCTGCATATCTTTTATATACGGGAATATATGCCCTTCTCCACACCGTATTACTAATCTGATTTATCCGATAATTAAAGTATTCCCGTCTTTTATTACGTTTTATATATTTCCTCCATATTCTTTCATCAACATTATACATGCTATCCCCTTCTCTGCCACGTGTCGGATATCCTCCGCACTTTTCGCCTTAAGATCTGATAAACGCTTTCCTGTCTTTAATCTCATACACCTTGTCACAATTTCGTATCGTTGACAGTCGATGCGCGATAATAATCAACGTCTTTCGTCCCTGCAATGCGTCAATGGCCTCCATCACCGCACTCTCGGTATCCGAATCGAGAGCAGAAGTTGCCTCATCCAATATCAATATATCCGGGTCATGGTAAAGCGCCCTTGCTATCGCTATCCTCTGCCTCTGTCCTCCTGACAACTTAATACCACGTTCTCCTACGATAGCATCAAGTCCGCCTTCCATGCCCTCTACCACATTTTTCATCTGTGCCTGCTCCAACGCATGCCAGACCTTTTCATCCTCGATTTCCGACTCAGGAATACCAAACGCTATGTTCTTTCGAATGGTATCATCAATCAGAAATACCATCTGAGGTACGTAACCTATCATCTTGGACCAACTTGACTGTATGGAAAAAATATCTGTTCCGTCAACCGACACATTTCCGCTCTCCGGCTTCAACAAGCCCAACAAAATATCTGCCAAAGTAGACTTTCCTGCTCCGGATTCGCCAATCAAGGCTACCGCCTCTCCTTTGTAAATCTCTAAATTCAAATCTTCCAATACAAACGGTAGATTGTTCTGATACCGCCATGATATCCGATTCGCCCGTATTTCAGAGCAAAATTCTGCTTTTTCGGACGCCTCTGTTTCCATATTTTCCATCATTTGCCGATATCTGTCTGCTTCCATCAGATTATCATAAGCCGCCTCTAAAGACGGCCGCATATATACCAACCCGTTCATTGCATTTGTCAGAGTTGACACAGAAGGCAAAATGCGCACTGCTGCAATCCCGATTGCCCCCAATGTCGTAACAAATTCCAAATTATTCCCCGCCGCACTATAGCTGATTGTAACAACAATCAGCAGACTTCCAATAAACACCGTTTCTATTAAACGGTTCGGTGCCTTACTAATCCACAAATATGTTGTATTGCTGTCCGCGGCCATCTGCGCGGAGGACTCAAATTGCTGCAAAAAATACGGTTTTCGTTGCGCCACTGATATCTCTTTAATTCCATTGACTGCCTGATTCATATGCTTAAATTTCTCTGCAAAAGCCTCTCTGGTTCGCACGCCACACCATCCGGTTATCCCTTTAAAGCCCAAGATAATCACAAGCGTTGTTATTCCTGTAATTGCCAGCAAAGAGAATGCCATCAACGGATTCATACAGATTAAAAATATCCCAATAACCAGACAGGTCAGGGATTCAGCAAGAATGCCCGAATATCCATCTACAATCGACGCTACATTTGTGATGTCACTGCTTACACCACGAATGATTTCCGCACTGTTTATCTGCAGAAAAAAAGTATATGGTCTCTTCATGTAAGAAGACAGCATTTTTACATTTAAGTCCTTCTCCAATCGATTCCTGTAACGGCTCTGAAAATAATTCACATATAGAATAAAAGCATTCTTTATCGTATAAATTACAATGATACCGCCGGATATCACATACATAAGGTGCCTGTAATCTGTGATTTGAAGCCGACTTACAATCGGAGAGATATACTGATTACTCATAATCTTATCCGGCTCCAGCATGGTAACAATAAATGGAACAATGATGCCTACCCCCAGCATCTCCAATAATGAGACTATCATAAGCAGGAAAAACAGAATAATCCCATCTCTTTTTTGTTTGCGATTTAATATTTGTACCAATTTCCCAAACATGGAAAAAAAAGTTTTAACATTCTTCATTCCAATCAACACCCCGTGTCAACAATATAGAAACATCCCTGTCATCTATCCCGGACTGCACCATAAGTGTGTCAATATAATCTTGTATCTCCATGAATTAACATCTTTTGATTTCGGTTGAGCATTCTCTGTACTAATGCAGAAATCCTCTTTCTCTAAGTTTTCCACTAATTATGAAAATAAATCAGATTCCATCCCATATTTTCCTCACAAGGCTCTGCCACCGTATC
>CAMWYL010000414.1 GCA_947178465.1 uncultured Lachnospiraceae bacterium
ACCGCACACTGCTGACCAATACCGAGATGCAGGACATCCTTGCAGGTCTTCGGGGGCTTGACAGCATCAACGGCACAAACCGTTACGGGCAGCTTATGGAGAAGCTCGCGATTGGCTCCTCCGACTTTATGACCGGCAATCAGTCCGTATTGATTGACCTGTCTTCATGGTCAAAGGCTTCGCTCGCCCCTAAGATTGCGCTGATACGCAGCGCAATTGACCGCAGCCGGGAGTTGGATTTTCTCTACTACGCGCCGAGTGGAGAAAGCCAAAGAAGCATTGAAGCATATTATCTTATTTTCCATTGGTCCGCATGGTATGTATGGGGATGGTGCACGACCCGCATGGACTTTCGGCTTTTTAAGCTGAGCCGTATGGACCGGCTGCAGCTGTCGGACCGCGGCTTCGCCAAGAGGCCAACGCCTCTGCCGGATCTCAGAAATGAGCGTGTCTTTCCCGGAGGTATTCAGGTAAAAGCCCTGTTTGCGGCGGGCTGCAAGTGGCGTCTGGTCGAAGAATTCGGCGCCGGAAGCTTTCAGGAACAGGCCGATGGAAGACTGCTGTTTCATGCGGAATATACCAACAAAGAAGACCTGCTTATATGGCTGATGACCTTCCGTGACCAGGCAGAGCTTCTGGAGCCTGAGCCGCTGCGCAAGGAGCTTCGGCAGGCTTTGGAAAACGCATTGAAGCAGTATACTTCGACAGATACTGATGAAACAGAGGAAAAGGAGTGAAGAAAAGAATGAGATACGAATGGATTGACGAATATCTGCTTAGCAAGCGCAGTGTCACAAAAGAATTGCAGAAGGATTGGAATTGGATGTGCTACAAGATCGGCAATAAAATGTTTGCCGCGGTTTTGCTCGATTACCAAAATGTCCCCTATTATATCAATCTCAAGCTGGAGCCTGAGGAAGGCGCCTTCCTGCGGGAGCAGTATACGGATATCATACCCGGATACTACTCCAACAAGCAGCATTGGAATTCCGTCAAGCCGGACGGCGCGGTGCCGGACGACCTGTTAAAGGATATGCTTGACAAGTCCTACCGGCTTGTATTGGGCGGCTTTAGCAAGAAACGCCAACGCGAAATCCTCGGGCTGAGCTGCTGCGGAACGGACTGTAACAGCTGCGCCTGCTATGGATCTCTCTGTCAAGGCTGCAATGCGGTTAGCGGAAAGGTATTCCACTCGCCGAAAGGCTGCCCCATTTACAGCTGTTGTGTCAATCAAAATAAATTTGCAAACTGCTCCACATGTGACAAGCTCCCGTGCGACATATGGCGGTCCACCCGAGACCCGAAGTATTCTGATGAAGAATTTGAGGAGAACATTCAGGAGCGCGTAACAAATCTGAAAAAATAATCATTATCGTCCGATATCAAATACCGACCTGCATGCAAACGCCGTCGCATCGCCATCGAGAATGGTCACTCGGTGCTCTCCGGCCTCCATGTCGAAATAATTGTCGGACAGTCTGCACTCCCCATCCGTACCCATGATTTCCACGTGTCTCGCATACGCCTGTGCGTGGACAATCAGGGTATCCCCTCTTCTCTCTAATGTAAGATGCGGATCTGCAAAATAATAATGCTTGGGCGGCGTAAAGAGACAGCTTCCCTCTGAAACCACCGTATCCTCCCTGCGGAACCGATAGCTTAAATGGATTTCCCGCTCGTCATAACCGCCAAAATCCAGCTTCTCAAGCCATGTACCGTCTAACGCGGCAACCGTAACCGCCTGTTCTCCGCGCTCCAGCACCGCGCTGTCAGGGCCGCGCAGCTCCCACTCTGCGACGCCGGACACCGTCTGCAGGGTTTCATTCGCCACATGCAATCGCGCGCTCTTTTCAATCGGGGCAGGCTGCGCGATACAGAAGGGGCGTTCGCTCAGCTCCCCAATCTCCTCACAGGATATCGCTATCGGCGCAAACATCCTGCGCTCCGCATAGTGGAGTGCTTTCCACCGACCGCAATAGTCAATACCCGACCAGGACGCAACCGGCCAAATGTCATTGAGCTGCCATACGACCGTACCCATGCAGCGCCCCCGATGTCTCCGGAAATGCTCCACGCCATAGCGAATCGCATCTGCCTGAAGCAACTGAGAAGCGTACAATACATCCTCAAAGCTGTTCGGGTACAGATAGGTAGCCGACAGATAGCTGAGCATTTTGCCGTTCGCGGAAGCATTGCGCTGATGCATCTCCATCACTCTTGAGAAAACATTCCTGTCCTCGGGAAGCGTAAAGCTCTCCACTGTCCGCAGACAGGGAAATGACTGAAAGCCGAATTCCGACACATAACGGAAGTGGAATTTGCGGTATTCCGTGAAGGGCTTATACCCGTGCCACACATCCCAATAGTGTGTATCTCCTTTATTTTCATCCCAGGGATTATCAAAATTTCCTCCTGACGAAGGGCTCGACGGCCAGTAAAACGCCATCGGATCCTCATCCTGCAAAAGCTTGGGAATGATATACTCAAACAGCTTGATATAATCACATTTCTGCTTCTCGGAGGGCTGCCATGCTTTGTCCAGCGTCTGTGTCTCCATCTCGTTGTTGCCGCACCAGAGCCCGAGACATGCATGATGGCGGATACGCCTCACATTATCAACGATTTCATTGGAAACATTATCCTCGAAGTCCTCATCCAATTCATAGGACGCACAGGCGAACATGAAGTCCTGCCATACAATCAGCCCCAGCTCATCGCAGATATCATAAAAATAATCATCGGGATAATAACCGCCGCCCCACACGCGGATGCAATTGTGATTCGCCCATGCCGCAGCCTCAAGCAGTTTTCTTGTGCGCTCCTTTGTTATCCGTCCGAACAGATTATCCTCCGGAATATAATCCGCGCCCATCGCAAAAATCTTTACGCCGTTGACCTCATGCGCAAAGCAGTTCCCCCACTCATCCGCCTCTGTATTTACCGTCAGGGTGCGCAGGCCGATTCTCCCCTCCCACACATCCAACAGTGTGCCATCCAACGCATAAAGCTCTGCCCGCACCCGATACAACGGCTGCTGCCCGTAGCCTCTTGGCCACCACAGCTTCGGATTCTCAATAACAAGGCTGTCGATATTGCTGTCATCCGCGCTTTCTGCCCTGTAGACTTCTCCGTCCGGCGAGGTAACGCTTATTTTCGTGGTCGTACGCGCTATATCGG
>CAMWYL010000415.1 GCA_947178465.1 uncultured Lachnospiraceae bacterium
AAAGAATTGAATCTTTACTTGATGAAAGCAGTTTCGTTGAAATCGGCGCTCTTGTTACTGCCAGAGCAACTGATTTTAATCTGAAACAGACTGAGACTCCTTCCGACGGTGTTGTAACCGGCTATGGAGTCATCAATGGCAATCTTGTGTATGTGTACAGTCAGGATGCTTCCGTGCTGAGCGGCTCCGTTGGCGAGATGCATGCGAAAAAGATTGCGAACCTTTATGACTTGGCGATGAAGACAGGCGCGCCTGTTATCGGACTTATCGATTCGGCAGGTCTCAGACTTCAGGAGGCGACAGATGCGTTGAACGCATTTGGCGAGATTTACCTCAAGCAGACGCTTGCTTCCGGCGTAATCCCTCAGATTACGGCTATATTTGGAAGCTGCGGCGGCGGACTCGCATTGATTCCGACATTAACGG
Source organism: uncultured Lachnospiraceae bacterium (assembly GCA_947178465.1). Classification (GTDB taxonomy): domain Bacteria; phylum Bacillota; class Clostridia; order Lachnospirales; family Lachnospiraceae; genus COE1. The sequence goes on from CAMWYL010000415.1 coordinate 427, forward strand.
ACTTCACCTTTATGGAGAGCTCCAAGGCAAAGCTTTTTGTCAATTCCCCGAATGCGCTTGACGGCAATAATATCGGCAAGTGTGATTCTTCCTCAGCAGATTTCCAGAGCAAAGAGAGCGGTACGGTGGACGTGGTCGCGGACGAGGCGACGATTTTTGCGAAGATCAGAGAGCTCGTATCCATGCTGCCCGGCAACAACGAGGATGATGCTTCGGAGACGGAGTGCACGGACGATCTGAACAGAGTATGCGCAGACCTTGCGAACTGTGTCGGTGATACGGCGATTGCTCTTTCCACGATTGCGGACAATAACATTTTCTTTGAGATCAAGGAGAATTACGCAAAGGACATGGTAACGGGCTTTATCAAGCTTAACGGCGTGACAATCGGTTGCGTTGCCAACCGTACAGAGGTTTACAATGAAGAGGGCAAGGCAGAGGAGAAGTTTGACGCTGCGTTATCTCCGAACGGATGCGAGAAGGCGGCGGATTTCATTCAGTTCTGCGACGCATTTGGTATTCCGGTATTGTCCCTCACGAATGTGAAGGGCTATGCGGCGACCATGTGCAGTGAGAGACGTATTGCTAAGGCAGTGGCCAAGCTTACATATGCTTTCGCCAATGCTACGGTTCCCAAGGTAAATGTCGTTATCGGCAAAGCCTTCGGAAGCGCTTACGTTGCCATGAACTCCAAGGCGATCGGTGCAGATATCACGATTGCATGGGCGGATGCGGAGATTGGCGCGATGGACGCGAACCTGGCGGCGAAGATTATGTATGATGGACAAGGTGCCGAGGTAATTAAGGAAAAGGCGGCTGAGTATGCGGCATCCCAGACAAGTGCGGCAGGCGCGGCCAAGAGAGGGTATGTAGATCAGATCATTGAAGCGGCCGATACGAGAAAGTATGTTATCGGTGCATTTGAAATGTTATACACAAAAAGAGAGGATCGTCCGGCTAAGAAGCATGGGACAGTCTAGGAAAGGGTGAACGTTAATATGAAGAAAATTTTAAAGACGTTATTAATGCTTACCTGTGTTTTGGGATTGACGGCCTGTGGCGCTGAGGAGTCTGTAAGTGATGTCCAGCAAAGCAAGATCAATTCAGCGGAATACCGTGCGGGCTACATCGTTGATGCAGTGATGTCCATCGTAGATGACGATATTGACGTATCATGGCTTGAGAACTACGACAATATGGAAATAGCTCACATTTTCGATGAGGGAATGACCGGTATTCTGACGCAGGTTTCCGGCGGTTCCATTACAGACTTTGATTGTGAGGGAAAGGCAGTCAACGGTGCGCTTACATCCTTCCGATCAGGAATGGAGGAGCTGGGAGAGAACATTACGACCGGCGACGTGACATCTGTTGTGGATGATGATACGATTATTGTAACGATTAAGATGAGCGGTTCTGCGAAGACGGGTTCCGTGGAGTTGATTTTCACCAATGACCTGTTCCTTACAATGACCTCGTGTACATTGAATGTGGACAGCAGCATGGGTGAGCTGATGACCAGGGCGGCGCTGAATACGCTTCTCGGTATGGGAACCGTATTTATCGTTCTGATATTGATCAGTGTCATTATCTCATGTTTTGGATTTATTCCCAAGCTTCAGGCAAAGTTTGCGAAGAAGGCAGATACTGCAGCCCCGGCGGCTCCGGCAGCGGAGACGGTTGCGGCGCCTGTAGTGGAGGAATCACCTGTGGAGGATGACACGGAGCTTGTTGCAGTCATTGCGGCGGCAATCGCGGCATATGAAGGCACGTCCGTAGAGGGCTTCCGGGTTCGAAGCATTAAGAGAGCAAATACGAAAAAATGGCAGAATGCATAATTGCCATTCAGAATTAAAAAGATATTGTAATTATTTAGGAGGATAAACAAAATGAAAAATTATACAATTACCGTGAATGGCAACGTATATGATGTGGTAGTAGAGGAAGGTGCCGGGTCCGGCGCAGCACCTGCAGCGGCGGCACCAAGACCTGTGGCAGCACCGAAGGCAGCTCCCGCAGCAGCACCGAAGGCAGCAGCAGGTGCGGGCAGCATTAAGGTAGAGGCCGGTGCGGCAGGCAAGGTATTCAAGCTTGAGGCGAAGGTTGGTCAGGCAGTAAAGAAGGGTGATGCGGTTGTTATCATTGAAGCTATGAAGATGGAAATCCCTGTAGTAGCTCCTCAGGACGGTACAGTGGCGAGCATCGACGTAGCAGTTGGCGACTCTGTTGAAGCAGGCGCTACGCTTGCAACTTTAAACTAAGCACAGTCATGTCTGTGCAAGCCGGAAGCCCTCCGGGGGATTTCGGCAGACAATACAATAGGAGGTCAACAAAATGCAGTATATATTAACTACATTGGACAATCTGATACACCAGACAGCATTTTTTAATCTGACCGGTGGAAACTTAATTATGATTGCCGTAGCATGTATATTTCTTTACCTTGCTATCGCGAAGCAGTATGAGCCGCTTCTCTTGACGCCGATAGCATTCGGTATGCTGCTGGTTAATATCTATCCGGATATCATGTCGCCCATCGGAGAGGATGGGACGGCCGGCGGCTTACTGTATTATTTCTACTTACTGGATGAATGGGCAATTCTTCCGTCATTGATTTTCATGGGCGTTGGTGCCATGACGGATTTCGGCCCGTTGATTGCTAACCCGAAGAGCTTCCTGCTCGGCGCGGCCGCGCAGTTTGGTATCTGTGCGGCATATTTTGGCGCGATTGCGCTTGGCGTTAA
>CAMWYL010000416.1 GCA_947178465.1 uncultured Lachnospiraceae bacterium
ATTTTAAATCTTATCATAAAATACCTTGGTTTTCAACGAGCCATGACAAAAAAACGAGCCACGGCCCCAAAAAGCGCCATGGTCAAAAATGAGCCACGGCAAAAAACACATCAAAATGTATGCGCCGGCGACTCCGTCAATTCACTCCCGGCGAATGCACCTGTATCTGCCTCAAAATCCTCACCACAAGATTGTTTCTGTAATATACAAGCGGCGGACTTCCCGGAAAGTCATGCAGCATGCGATAAATATAGATGAAAAAGGTTACCACACAGGCCACCGCCAGACACCACCGTACTCGTTTTTTGTTTCTTCCTATTATATAGCGCTCCCAAAAGAAATACACCAAAAAGAGAATCCAAAGCGGCGCGGCCGGATTCAGATTCATCCCCCGTCGAAAGCTGCCCGTCAGAATATACCAAATGGCTCTGGTCATCCCGCACCCCGCACAGGGGAACCCGAATGCAATCAGAAACGGACAGAATGCGTGAAATATTGTCCTGACGACCACACTGTAAACCGCAAAGAAAACTATCCCTATGTAATAATTCTTAATATCCGCCGCTATTCGAGCTAATACCGGCTTCCACCGACTGCCGTACTTATCCATTGTTCCTCCATCACGTTTCATCCAAGGCTTCACGATAAAACGCCTGACGATATCCGATAAATTTAATCTAATATCGTCAGGCGTATAAGTCAAGAAGAAAATCCGGTACCCCGTCCAATTCACGGCTCCTCAATAATAATTGCCCTAATCGCATTACTGATATCACGTTTCCAATTGAGCAGATAAATCGTGTAACGCTTGTCGTTTCGCAAATTCAGGTAAGAGACCAACAGCACTGTATTTCCAAAACCGGGAAACCGCGCAGTCAGGCTCTGCATAACGCTATATGTATAGTAACCGCCCCAAATGGGCTTGAAGTCCGACACGGAGCGATACCGCAATCCGTTGAAATTGACGTAATGGTTGCCGATAACCACACTGAGCAGCCCACTATTATAGGAAAGATTCGCCGCTCTGATGCATGCAGTATCCGGACCCTTTCTGCATCTGCTGTCCGCAATCACCTCAATGTCAATTCCCGATTCCGTGTTAATAATGGCGATTGTCGCGTCTTCACCGCTGCGAATCTGAAAAGGCTTTTGCAGATAAATATAGCCGGTATCCCCCATCAGAGTAATCACATGGACTCTTGCGGCAATCCTTTCATAAGAGGAAAGCTCTCCAAAGCCCAGCCCCGTGGAAAAAAGGCATTCTCCGATAAAGATGACAAAGGAATTATAACCGGATACCGCATTCAACACCCTTACCGCCCCAAACTGTGTGTCATTCCGGTTATACAGCCTGCAAGGCTCATTTGGCCGGGGATTTGTTGAGACGATAACATCCATAACATCCTCATCCCTGATGCCGCCGTTCCCGTTCATTCCCGTTCCGTTTCCGGTCATTCCATTCAAATTGTTTGTCCCGCTATTTTCATTCATGCCGTTCGACTCATTCATCCGATTCCCGGTCATTCCCCTGTTGCCGTTCATCTCATTCATGCTGTTCGGATTATTGATTCGATTTCCGGTCATTTCCCCGTTGTTGTTTATCCCATTCATGCCGCCAATATAATCTGGATTCGGAAACATTGTTTCATCAGAAACCGGCTCCCTCTCATCCGTTTCCGGCAATGGCATAACAGGTGTATTTACAGGCTCCATACGAAACTGCCTCCTGATACCGACACTTTATTTATATAATATTCGCCCATAGCATTTCTGTGCATATGCTCTCGAAAAATTAAAGTACCGAAATCCCATGCCGCCCCCCTGCTCCTCTTTATGCCGGTTCAAACGCCGGCTCCAAGAACCAAAATCCGCCCCTGCCGCATACTCGCTCGCCGTAACCGCAGGCAGGGCGTCAAGTGACAACCGGTCCGTCAGATAGTCCAGATCCAATGTCTCCCCGTCAACACTGTGTGAAATATTATACCGTGCGATCCAATAATCCGGATGCGCTGCGGAGAAACAAAGCCAGCCTACTGTCATACAGACCAGCACATACTGGAAAAGTCTGAAATCAGGCTTGTAGATACACAGCGTCACGCCTGTCATAACAATTGTTATCATAACAAGTGCCCATAAAACAAACACACGCAGAAACGTAAGCCGGTAGCTCTTGATATATAAAGCCATCCGAAAGGCGCTCGAAGCTGCCATAATATAGGTACAGGCACAGATCACCGTAAGTATCGTCTTTAAAATACGTGTGTTATCAAAATGTGCCAAAGTGCAAAGCACCAGAAAAATATTAAAAAGACATACAAATACCAGCTGAAAAAAGCCTCTTTGCGCATAGCTTGCATATGTGTATCCCATCGGCAGCTCCAGTCTGCCAAGAAACAATCCGAATATCTGTATTCCGGAGAAAATCAAATATATAACACATATTATTGTATTCATGGTGACCGCAATATACGGATCCCATCTTGCTCTCTTTTTCTCCGCCATGGTGTCCACAGCCCTTATGCAGTCCGGATTGGTATTATAGGAAAAAACTGCATATACGATTGCAAATACAAGCGTTATTCTGAATATCACTTTGCATATCAGGAATATATCATCCATGCTTTGCCAGAATCTCCCTTCCAGCAGGAACCAAAGGACATCATACACCAATTCAAAGAACACTGCATCCGCACTTCCCAGCAACACCACAATTAGCAGCGCTACAGGCATAGCGAGCCCCAGCCCTATTGCGATAGCGCCTGCTATTCTTTTCCTGTCCGACCTGCCCGGCAATGCCGCCTCCGCCCGCGCAAGTCTCCGCATTGCAAGATAATCCGTCAGCGGGTCAAAAAGCCTGCTGATCGTACCGCCTATCATATACGCTGCCGCCTTGACATGCGTGGCGATGGTCCACCCCGTTATTGTATGCCGGGTTTGAAGCAGCAGCACACAAAGCAGGATATGCAGCAAAAGCTTATTAAAGAATAGCAGAACATCCGAATCAGTTGTGCAATTCAGCGCACCGGCAATCAGAATGGCACCGGCAAGAAAACGACTACTTGCTGCGGCGGAGTTTATCGCAAACTTTTTGGTATAATAATAGAAAAAGTAAAGCGTTCCGCCTGCGAAAAAAGGGGAGGTAATCCCCGACGCGTTGTGATACAG
>CAMWYL010000417.1 GCA_947178465.1 uncultured Lachnospiraceae bacterium
ATTTTTTTTTTACTGATACGGTGACCACCGAGATCTTATGATGGATTTTCTGCGGCAGCGTCAGATGTGTTTATGAGACAGCACCACAAAAATATCCGCCTCATAGCCGCGCAGCTCCTGCACCGCCTCTGGCGTCTTGATTTTCTCCGGCTGCAGCACCGGAATGCCATATTTTAAGGCACACTGCTTCACAGGCGGGAACTGTGCCTGCCCGCTTCGTCCCTTAGCCTTGTCCGGCTGTGTGACTACCGCCGTCACCTCATGTCCCGCACGGACAATCGCCTCCAAAATCTTTTCCGCCAGATCCGGCGTTCCCATAAATACTATTTTCACATTTGCCTCCTGTCATACCCTGCCGCATTTAAATCTTTTGTCTATTCCTCTTCCACCATTTCCACATCCATCAGCTCACCCTCTACCTTTTCGACATAGAGATGCCCGTCAAGATGCTCTACCTCATGAATAAATGCCCGTGCCAGGAGTTCCTCTCCCTCTATCTCAAAGGGCTCCAAATTCTCGTTAAAGGCGGCTATCTTCACATAATTGGGTCTTGTGACGGTTCCGGATTTCCCGGGCACGCTGAGACACCCCTCGCTGCCGGTCTGCTCGCCGCTCGTCTCCAAAATACGGGGATTTATCATAAGAACCGGATCCTCTCCTGTCGTATCGACCACTACTATCCTCTTTAATATGCCCACCTGAGGCGCAGCCAATCCAACACCGTTCGCCTCATACATCGTCTCAAACATATCGCCGATTAAATCCCGTATTCTCGGTGTTATCTCTGTTACCTCCTTTGACACTTTGTTTAAAACAGGGTCCCCTATTTCTCTGATTGTCCTGATTGCCATTTTTGATACCTTGCCTTTCCCTTATATTTAATAACCGTTCATCGGATTAAAATCAAACTGCACGCTGTCCTTCCCCCACTGCATCTGTCGGATGAGAAGCTCCAACGCATCCTTTATATCAACAAGCGTCTGATACTCCCTGTGCTTTATATAAAGGACATTCCTGTATATGTCATTTATCCGCCCCACCAACGCGGCCGAAGGCCCGATTATCTGCGGATTTCTCTGTGCAAACTCCCGCCTTACCGTATCCGCGAGCATGCTTGCATGCTCCGCGCCCGTCAGCGCATCCTCAGACAAAATCAAAACCGCCATCATGTGCGCCACCGGCGGATAAAGCATCAAATCCCGATATGCGATTTCCTCCTCATAGAAGGCCTCGTAATCCTGATTTGCCGCATGCACCACGGTATAATGCTCCGGCTGATAGGTCTGGATAACGACCTCCCCTGGAAGCACGCTTCTTCCCGCTCTTCCTGCCGCCTGCGTCAAGAGCTGGAAGGTGCGTTCCGCCGCCCTGTAATCACCGGAGTAAAGCGACATATCCGCCGCCAGGACGCCGACAAGCGTAACCTTTGCAAAATCATGTCCTTTTACAATCATCTGCGTACCGACGAGAATATCCGCCTCCTCGTTTGCAAACTGCGACAAAATCCGTTCATAGCCGTCCTTGTTCCTTGTCGTGTCCGCGTCCATCCGCAGCACCCGCGCCGTTGGGAATTCCCTGTGCAAAAGCTCCTCTATCTGCTGCGTTCCCGCGCGGAAGCCCAAAATATATTTAGAACCGCAGCTCGGGCACAGGTGTACCCGCTGCGTCTCATATCCGCAATAATGGCATACCAGCCTGTCGTTTTGTCCGCCTGCTCCGGTATGCTCCGAAAGTGAGACGTCACAGTGCGGGCACTTCATCACATAACCGCATGCCCTGCACGAGACAAAGCCCGCATACCCTCTTCGATTCAGGAACAGAATGCTCTGCTCGCCTTTTTCAAGTCTGTCCGCGAGCATCGCCTGAAGCCTCCTGCTGAAAATCGACCGGTTTCCATGCTTTAATTCCTCCCGCAAATCCTCCACATAGACCTTCGGAAGCTGTCCTCCCGCAATCCGCTCCTTCAGCTCCAAAAGCTTAATCTCGCCCTTCTTTGCCCTGTAATACGAGGTCAGGGACGGCGTTGCCGAGCCTAACAGCAGGCTTGCGCCTTTCATGCGGCACAAAGCCTCCGCAACCTCTCTCGCATGATATTTCGGCATATTCTCGCTTTTATAGCTCGCCTCATGCTCCTCATCTATAATGACCAGCCCCAAATGTGCAAAGGGCGTAAACAACGCGGAGCGCGGCCCGATTACAATATCAATATCGCCGTTCCTTACCCGTTCCATCTGGTCGGAACGTTCTCCCGCGGAAAGCCTCGAATTCATGACCGAAACCCTGTCTCCAAACCGCCGGTAAAATCGAATCAATGTCTGATAGGTCAGCGCAATCTCCGGTATCAGGACAATCGCCTGCCTGCCCTGCCGAATCATCCGGTCTATCAGCTCCATATAAACCTCTGTCTTGCCGCTGCCGGTAACGCCGTGCAGCAGATAAGTCTGCCGCTCTCCCGCATCAAAGTCCCGCATTATCCGTGTCACAAGCTCCATCTGACGCGGGGACAATTCCTTCTTACCACCCCAAAGACTTTCCTTTGGGGTTCCCTTTTGGTTTCCATTCTGCCGGTCGTCCTCCAAGCCCTCAGGCAGGGAGCTTCTGACCGTGCTCTGCTCCCGAAGCGTAATCAGTCCGTCACGCGCCAAGGCCTGTATCGTCTGCGCGGAAACATTCAGCTTCCCCGTTACCAATGTCTGCGGGATTACCGGCTGCTCGGAAAGCGCCCGCATCAGCCGGGCCTTCGCCTTCTGACGCCTTGCCTCAAACTCCGCGCTCTGCGCAAGCGCCTCGGCCGCGTCTGCCTTACGACAAATTATTTTTTTCACCACCGGCTTTAAAGTCCTCTTCACCGGAAGCACGGTCTTGAGCGCCGCTATCATGGTAGAGCCGTAATGCTCCTTGATCCACCACGCCAGCCGCAGTGCGTCCGCCTGTGCGCTGACGCCGTCCTCTATGATGGAATCCACCTCCTTCAGCTTTGCCTCATCATACTCCGCAATGTCGGTAAGCTCCATCACATAGCCCTTTATCCGTTTATTTCCCTGTCCGAAGGGTATCCTCACAGCCATCCCTACCGACAGCTTCCCCTTTAATGTCTCGGGAAGCCGATATTGAAAGGGGCGGTCAACCTTCTCATGGGAAATATCAACAATA
>CAMWYL010000418.1 GCA_947178465.1 uncultured Lachnospiraceae bacterium
GATTTATGCAGACAAATTTTATTTATATATAGAAATGGAGACGGCATATGAGAAAAGCGCAGAAAGCGCAGGCAGAAGAATTTGTAAGGCTGCTTGAACAGGCACACAATGAGATAAAAGAAGTAATGGATACAGGAAAAAACAGCATTGCAGCGGATTTGCTGGCACAGTGTCAGGAAGGCGCGATGAAATTAGGAGAATTGATTGAGAAAACGGAAGGCGAAGGCTTCTCAACAATCTGCCTTTTGGAGCGGTATTGTGAGCTTGTATATCAGATCCATGAAGAGCTTAATGAGGAAAAAGTCATCAATGCCAATAATGCATATAAGAAGCTGCGCAAGGCATTGATTCAAATACACAACAGCATTCGGAACGACATTAAAGTCAGATTGGAGGTCGTATTTCTTCCGTATAAAGCGTCCATGTGGGATTCGCTGGAAAGCGTCTGGATGGCCGCAGATGCTGACCCGAACTGTGACGCGTATGTCGTTCCGATTCCATATTATGACAAGAATAATGACGGTTCCTTAGGGACATATCATTATGAGGGCGGAGACCTGCCGGAGAACGTGCCGGTAGTGCATTATGATGCCTATGATCTTGAGCAGAGAAAGCCTGATGTGATTTATATACATAATCCATATGATAACGGCAATTTCGTTACTACGGTTGACCCGAGATATTATTCAGGGGAATTGAAAAAAAATACGGATTTGTTGGTATATATACCTTATTATTCAACAACAGGCGGCATGGCAGAGGGTCAGGCTTCCTGTCCGGCTTATTATAATGCGGACTATATTATTATTCAGGCAGAGAAGTATCGCAGATTTTTTGCTGCGGATGTACCACAGGAGAAGCTGATAGTATTAGGTTCTCCGAAATTTGACAGGGTAATACGTCTGTGTGAGAATCCGCCGGCACCGCCCGAGACCTGGAAAAAGAAAATGGAGGGTAAAAAGGTATATTTTTATAATACCAGTATTGGCGGAATGCTTGGAAATACAGAACAGTTTTTGAAAAAGATGGAGTATGTATTCAATTGCTTTAAGGGCAGGGAGGATGCATGCTTATTATGGCGTCCGCATCCATTGATGGAGTCAACCTTTGATTCCATGCGGAAGCCATATCATCCATTTTATGAGGCGTTGAAACAGCGGTTCATTGAGGAGGATTGGGGTATCTTTGACGATACGCCGGATATTGAGAAGACCATAGCATTATGTGATGTTTATATCGGGGATTCGGCAACAAGCGTTACGTCGCTGTTTGGTGTGGCAGGAAAACCGTTGTTTATCCTGAATAATTATATTGACACATTGCCCGAAGCAGATGATTGGCGCGGCGAATGGATTAATCCGGCATTTGATATGTGGGGTGATGACAGATATTGGGTCAGCAGGAATAATCAATTATGGTTTTCTGAGAAGAATGATTATCATTATAAATTTTATATGGACTTAGAGACAGGTTATTCCGGTGGCGGATATTATATGCGGGCGGTAGAGATTAAGGATAAGATTTATGTGCTTCCGCGAAATGCAAGAAACCTGTTGGTTATAGAGGATAAGAGGATAAGGAAAATCGAGTTCAAATTCGAGATTATGCAGGACAGTGCATTTTCCGGTTATTGGTACAACGAAAAGTATATATTCCTGTTTCCGCTTCGCTATCCTTTTCTTGTTCGGTTCAATATAGAAACAGAAGAGGCACAGTATATTGATGGAATAAAGCAGTTTAATGTCAGAAACATAAATGGAGAATGGAGAACAGGCAGTAGATGTCCTTATGGGAATGAATTGATTTTTGCGTCACCGGAGGATAACCAATTCCTGTTTATGGATATGGATACATTGCAGGCAAGAATGCTCAGCAGTGCTTCTAAAAGCAATCTTGGAACACAGGGAATTGTGCCGGATGGAGATGATTTGTGGCTGCTGCCGCTAAACGGCATGGTGATTACGCGATGGGATCCAAAGACGGGAGAGTTGCAGGAATACAGCGATTTGCCGCAGGATTTCAAGTCGGTTAAGTGGCCTTATGAATTGGAATGCGAAGAGCGGCCGTTCGGAAACATTACAGTCTCAAGAGAGAATGGTGAGGAGCATATTGTAATATCGCCAACTTGGGGCAACATGTATCTGACTTTGGACAGGGAGACTGGGAGAATGGAGGAATGGGTTCCTCCAATAACGTTTACCAATCGTGGGAAAAACTGTTATTTTGTAGCGGACGGTATGGGCGGATTTGTTGTCACGATTCCACAGAGGGGAAAATCGGACTGCCGGATTTGGTATGCACCGGAAAGGCGGTTGTATGATATCAATATTAAGACAAAGGAATGCAAAGAGGTAGAGATAGCATTTGATTATGAAGAACTGAGGGAGCATGCATCAGGCTTTGCGGAGGAATCGGAATGGATGCAGTATTGCCTGAATGAGAGTGCATTTCATTCTTTGAAAGATCTTTTGAATGACAACATAACCGGAGAAACATTTGACAGGGAAAGACAGATAAACGCATTTTCCAGAGTGAATGTGAATACAAACGGAACCTGTGGTATAAATGTCTATAATTTTATCGGGAAGAAGCTGTTGCAAGAATAAATTTGGTGAATGCCACGAGAGGGGCAATACTCACATATCAAAGATACGTTGCGCTTTGCGGAGAGGTATTGTTGCGGAAGCTTAAGTTAGGGATTGCTTATAAACGATGTATGGTGGAGGGATTTATGACAAGGGTAATTACATACGGAACGTTTGACCTCTTCCATGAAGGCCATTATCGTTTGTTGCAAAGGGCAAAGGCGTTGGGGGATTATCTGATTGTCGGTGTGACTACAGAGAAATATGATATGGAACGGGGAAAGCTTAACGTGGTTGATTCCCTGCCGGAACGTATTGAGAATGTCAGGAAGACCGGTTTTGCGGATGAAATTATTGTTGAGGAAATACCAGGGCAAAAGGTCAATGACGTTCAAAAGTATCATATTGACATTTTTACTGTCGGTTCCGATTGGGTCGGGTCATTTGACTATATGAAGGATTACTGTAGGGTGGTTTATCTTGATAGGACAAAGAACATTTCAAGTACAATGCTGCGGGAGCAGAATAAACGGATACAGAAAATCGGCATTATCGGTTCCG
>CAMWYL010000419.1 GCA_947178465.1 uncultured Lachnospiraceae bacterium
GAACTCAAGATACGGCAGCTCTGACGGAACGCCGGTAAAGCAGCCTAAGAAATACCTGATTGAGGCGTGCGGTGTTATGGAAGGAGAACTGGGCGAGTGGAAGAATGAGAGCCAGAGCGTATTTTGTGACATAGATGCATTAAAGGCGCAGCTCAAGAAGGTATTCAAGAAAGGCGTAATTCCCGGGCAGCCGACAAGAAAGAACGGGAAGCCCTATAGTGAGTTGTTTTATTCGGAGATTGTTGTACAGGTTGATGAGATGGAAAATGTCACAGCGATAACGAATGCTTTAAATGACATGGGGTATCGCGCATATGATGATGCGGAATGGATACAGTCCAATATGGAGGAGATGAATACCGTACAGGCAGTGCTCGGTGCAATCGGTGCGGTGGCGATGCTGGTTGCGGCGATTAGTATTACCAATACGATGATGATGTCTATCTATGAGCGCACCAAGGAAATCGGTGTTATGAAGGTGTTGGGATGTGATATCCGGAATATTCAGGTATTGTTTCTGGCAGAGGCAGGACTGATCGGTTTTATTGGCGGCGTTGTAGGAGTGGGACTCAGTTACGGTCTGGGGATTGCAATTAACTCTCTGGTTGCCTCCAGTGATATGGGGTTGACGAGTATATGTCGGATACCCTTGTGGCTTGTACCGTTGGCGATTTTATTCGCGATACTGATTGGTATGATTGCGGGATTTTTCCCATCCCTTCGTGCAATGCGGCTTAGCCCGCTGGCCGCGATCAGAAATGAATAATATAACGGGGCGTAAGTCTGTAATATATGGCTTACGCCCTTATTGCGTCGACGTATATCATTTAAGAAAGAATTTACCACGCTTGCGTTGCTTGCGTTTTTTCACATTTAAGAATGCCCCCCATATATTAATGTATCAGTTTTTTGTAAATATATGGGGGAAAAGATGGATAGAGTGCGAAGGATGCTTGGCTGCGATTCACCGGAGGCTTTGCCATATACGGGGAAAAATGTGTATGTTGCGGTTTTGGACAGCGGAATAGCATTACATCCTGATTTTATGGGAAGAATAGTTGCATTTCGCGATTTTACCGGAACAAAAGGGTCATGGGGGTCCTATTCGTGTTACGATGACAATGGACATGGAACGCATGTCTGCGGAATTTTAGCCGGAAGCGGCGCGGCGTCTAAGGGGAAATATAAGGGAGTGGCGCCGGAATGCCTACTGATTTGCGGAAAGGTGCTTGACAAAAAAGGTTCCGGAAGCTTAAAGGGACTGCTGCGCGGGATAGAATGGATTATGGAGACGCGGAAGCGCTATCCGATTCGCGTTGTGAATATTTCTATAGAAATGGATGATGAGGAGAAGCTGAATCAGGAGGAACTGGAGCTTCTAAGGGAATATTTTGAGGAACTGTGGCGGCAGGAAATCATTATTGTAGCCGCTGCGGGGAACAAGGGACCGAATCCCATGACGCTGTCACCGATTGGGGAGAGCGGGAGTTGTATCTGTGTCGGCTGCAATGATGGGGATTATAAAGGGGCGGATGGGCGTGCGTGCAGTGATTATTCGGGGCGTGGCCCCGGGAAAAGAATCGATCGGAGGACACACGCGAATCCCTTGAAGAAGCCGGACATTGTAGCGCCCGGAACCGATATCGTCTCTTGCAATTATCGGTTTCGCCAGAGACCCTACATTGCCAAGAGCGGTACCTCCATGTCCGCACCGATTGTCAGCGGGGCTTGTGCGTTGTGCCTGCATAAATATCCGTGGCTGTCTAATTCAGAACTTCGTCGGATTCTGCTTGGAACAGCGAAGGACATGGGACAGGGCTGGAGCGTGCAGGGTGCCGGATTACTGCAAATCGACCGTTTGCTTACCGAAGGACCAGTGTTGAAAAATTAAGATGTATATTACTTGACAGCAATGGTATTATTGTATACAATGATACAGAAATACAAACAATGAGGAGGGTGTACAATGGAACACAAGAGTGAATATTTTGAAAACCGTCCGGTGACGATGAATGAGCACAATAATCTTTTACAGATAGAGGAGCATATGTACCAGCTTCAGGATGTCGAGAAGCCCAATGCCTTCAGGAATATGTTCCCATATGATGAAATCCCCAAGATTCCCTTTAATGACAGGGTCGTACCCCACAATATGCCAAAGGAAATCTGGATTACGGATACGACCTTTCGGGACGGACAGCAGTCAAGGGCGCCGTACAGCACGGAACAGATTGTTACCATCTATGATTATCTGCACAGGCTTGGCGGCCCCAACGGCATTATACGTCAGAGCGAATTTTTCCTGTACAGTAAGAAGGACAGGGATGCGGTTTACAAGTGTATGGAACGCGGATATGCGTTCCCGGAGGTTACCTCATGGATCCGGGCCAGCAAGGAGGACTTTAAGCTGGTAAAGGAAATCGGCATGAAGCAGACCGGAATTCTGGTAAGCTGTTCGGATTATCATATTTTCTTAAAGCTGAAAATGACAAGACGTCAGGCAATGGAGCATTATCTGTCCGTTGTCCGTGACTGTCTTGAGGAGGGCATCAGCGTCAGGTGCCATTTGGAGGATATCACAAGGGCGGATATTTACGGGTATGTAGTGCCGTTCTGCCAGGAGCTGATGCGGCTTGCGGAGCAGTATCGGCTTCCGATTGTTGTCCGGGCCTGTGATACAATGGGTTACGGTGTCAATTATCCGGGCGCGGTTATTCCAAGGAGCGTGCAGGGCATCATTTATGCGATACATACACATGCCGGTGTGCCGCATGAATGGATAGAATGGCACGGACATAACGACTTTTATAAGGCGGTGACGAACTCGACCACGGCATGGCTGTATGGCTGCGCCGGAGTCAATACATCTCTGTTCGGCATTGGAGAGCGTACGGGTAACACGCCGCTTGAAGCGATGGTATTTGAATATGCACAGCTCAGAGGAACGCTGGACGGAATGGACACCACGGTGATCACGGAGCTTGCGGAATATTATGAGAAGGAAATCGGCTATGATATTCCCTCGAGAACGCCGTTTGTCGGCAGGAATTTCAATGTGAAGAGCGCCGGAATCCATGCGGACGGCCTGCTGAAAAACGAGGAAATCTATAATATTTCTGATACGGAGAAATTCCTCAAC
>CAMWYL010000420.1 GCA_947178465.1 uncultured Lachnospiraceae bacterium
ATGATGGAGATTTACAGAGACCTGTTTGGTAAGGAGGCTGAGGGGGAGGCGCTTCACCCGGGATTGGAATGCGGGATTATGGTTTCCAAGCTGCCGGGGCTTGACTGCGTATCCGTTGGGCCGAACATCTATGACATTCATACAACAGAGGAGCGGTTGAGCATTTCCTCCACGGAGAGAATGTGGAGATATCTGCTTGCAATATTAAGACATAAGAGTGCGGAACCGAGAGCACGGGCCGGAAAGGAAGGAAAAGATGGCGGAAAACTTTAGAATGTTTCGAGGGGGGAATTCCTCAGAAGACACACAGGAACAGAGAAGCCCCAACGGTAGCAGGCGTAAACGGGGTGGCGGGGGGCTGCCGATTATTTTATTGGCAGTCATTGTTCTGCTGATTCTGTCCTATGAATCCGTTTACTCCGTTGGAGAGCAGGAACAGGGCGTTGTGACGACCTTTGGCAGGGCCGGAACGGTTGTCACCTCAGGACTGCATTTTAAGATACCGTTTGTACAGAAGGTGACAAAGGTGAATACCACAATCCTCGGATTTCCCATTGGCTATCGTTCTTCAACGGATGAGGCATCAAGCCAGGAAACGATAGATGCGGAATCCCTGATGATTACTGCGGACTTCAATTTTGTAAATGTTGACTTTTATGTGGAGTATAAGGTATCTGACCCTATAAAATATCTGTATAATTCCCAACAGCCTAAGGAGATATTGAAGAACATTTCCCAGTCCTGCATCCGGAATATCATCAGCAATTACAATGTAGATGATGTTATCACGACCGGAAAGAGTGAGATACAGGCGGCAATAAAGGAAATGATTACAGAGAAGCTTGAGCAGCAGGATATCGGTCTGATGCTGGTGAATATTTCCATGCAGGACGCGGAGCCGCCCACACAGGCTGTCATTGAGGCGTTTAAGGCGGTAGAGACAGCGAAGCAGGGAAAGGAAACCGCAATCAATAATGCCAACAAATACAGGAATCAGCGGCTTCCTGAGGCGAATGCGCAGGCAGACCAGATCATCCGGAGCGCCGAGGCGGCAAAGCAGGAGCGTATCAATGAGGCCGATGCCCAGAAAATCCGCTTTGAGAAGATGTATGACGAATATATCAAGAATCCGCTTATCACCAAGCAGCGGATGTTTTACGAGACCATGGAGGATGTACTTCCGGGCGTCAGGCTGATTATTGATGACGGAAGCGGAGACCTCAATAAGACCCTGTATTTGGACGAGCTGCAATTGGAGGATATTACGAGGTCAGCGGATAATAATACCGGCAGCAGCACGGTGCAGGCGGATGCCACAGGCGAGGAGGAATAGCATTGAAAAAGACATTCGGTAAGATTTTTGTTGTTGTTATTTTGGCGGCAGCAGTTATTGTTCTTATGAATTCCGCGTTTGTGATTAAGGAGAACCAGTATGGGCTTGTGCGGGAGTTCGGAAGGATTGAGCGGGTCATCTCGGAGCCGGGGCTGTATTTCAAGATACCGTTTATACAGGAGAAGGGGACGGTGACAAAGGAGCTTCTCCTTTATGACATTGCAAAGTCGGATGTTATTACAAAAGACAAGAAATCCATGATTGTAGACAGCTTTGTGCTCTGGCGTGTGACGGACCCGAAGGTATTTGCGCAGACGCTGAACACATCATCTGCAAACGCGGAGGGCAGAATCAACGTTGCCGTATATAATTCCATAAAGAACGTAATCAGCAGTATGACGCAGGCGGACATTATTGCGGCACGCGGGCAGGAGCTGACGGATTTGATCATGGCGAATGTGACAAGCTCTGTCAGTCAGTACGGGATTGAGATCACAACGGTGGAAATCAAGCTTCTTGACCTGCCGGAAGATAACAAGGATGCCGTGTTTGAACGAATGATTTCAGAACGCGAGAATATTGCCGCGACCTATACCGCGGAGGGAAATTCCGAGGCGCAGATGATTCGCAACACGACGGACAAGGAGATTGCACTCCTGATTTCGGAGGCTGAGAAGCAGGCTGAGATTTTGAGAGCTGAGGGAGAGGCGGCATACATGGAAATTATGTCGGCCGCGTATAATGATGAGATGCGGGCGGATTTCTACAGCTTTACGAGAAGCCTTGCCGCGCTAAAGAATTCCGTTATTGGCGGAAACAAGACCATAATACTTGATAAGGATTCGCCAATCACACAGATATTTTAGTAAAGATATTTTATTCACTGGAAAATTGCGCATGTCGGAGTTACCTCCGACATGCGCAAGCTGTGTCCGGAATCTGATTTATTACGCTTCGCGGGCGGATTCGCCAAGACGCGCATAAAACAGTACGGGGTAGAGACCACACACGCCAACCAGTGCATAGATAATGCGTGACAGCCATGACATGCTGCCGAATATGGTTGCGACCAGATTAAAATCAAAAAATCCGATGAGTCCCCAATTGACAGCGCCGACAATGGCTATGGTTAATGCAATACAATCTAAAAATTTATTATGCATGATGAAATCCTCCTTATATTCATCTTCGAAGGAAAATGCGACTGCATTCAGAATTTGATTACGCAGAAGCAGAAGATTTCCCTCCTTTGCCTTAGTGTTTACAAAATATCAGGAAAGCATACGGAGAATTTGAATGATTCTGCAAACTTTTTTGTGAATACTTATGAAGAAAATGTCACAGAAAGATGAAAAATTAATATTATTTCATAAAATTTGAATAATCAAATTGAAATAATGTGCGTTATGTGTTATCCTAGTGTTGCATGAAATATTAATATTGTTTCCCGACTTAGATTTAGTCTTGATATTGATTATATGGAAGCCATATGATGCGGGAGGGATGTCCATGAAAGATGCCGGCAGAACAGGAGATAATGTTGTCGAAATGCCCTCAATGAAACCGGCAGCTTCTGTAAAAAAAGCGGTGGCCAAGGTCATTGCGGCGGAGAAGCAGGCCGCAGTACAGGAGAGAGAGATTGTGTCGGGACAAATGAAATTAGAGGATTTAGAGCAGGAGAGGTTAATTGTGAAAAAAACAGTGGAAAAGAAAACAGTAACAAAGAAGCCCGTTGAAAAGAAGGAAGCGGCAGTAAAGAGCGTAAGCGCGGCGAAGGTGGAAGAGGCTGTGCAGGAGGAGA
>CAMWYL010000421.1 GCA_947178465.1 uncultured Lachnospiraceae bacterium
CGGCAAGCAGGCCTATCGCGCCGCGAAAATTCATCAGATAAGCGCACTGGTGCCGGGCGTAATGGCGAAAACAGGCATGGAGACATCGGAAATTATAAAGGGAGTCATAAAGGAAACACGCCCTGACATAGTTATAGTAATAGATGCGCTTGCGGCAAGGAGCACAAGGCGCCTCAACCGCACCGTCCAGATAACGGATACTGGGATTCATCCGGGTTCCGGCGTAGGAAACCATAGAAATGCGCTTACGCAGGAAAGTCTTGGCGTTCCCGTAATTGCGATAGGGATACCGATGGTGGTTGATGCGGGAACCATTGTGTGTGATGCGCTTGAGAAGATTTCGCGGGAGTATGACGGTGGAAAAGCTTCTCTTGACTATTTTAGGAATAGCACGGACACACAGCTTCATAATATGTATGTGACAGCGAAGAACATTGACGAGACAACAAAGAGACTTAGCTTTACATTATCGGAGGCAATTAATATTGCGCTTGATATGGAGCAGGAGGAAGGGACTTGAATTTGAGAATAAGGATTAAGAAAAGACTGGTAGTGTCGATTATTCTTTTATTCTTTTTTCTACAGCTTTTCTGTAAGGCTGTCAGGGACATTCAGGCCGGGGAGCATTCGCTCGGCGAGGGATTGTATGAGCAAATGCTGATACAGTGCGTGAAGCTGTACAATCCCTTTTGGCTGTATATGGACAGCGATTGGGAGAAAAGAGACATCAATGAGTGGGCATGGCATATTTTGTGGAAAAATGTCCCGATAGAGCAGTATGCACGGGAAAATGACTTGGAGCTTGCGACGGTGCGGGAGTATATGCAGGAGCAGGAGACACCACAGGAACCGATACAATTGGTGGAAGTGCTCCCGATTGCGGAACCGGAGGATATAACGGAGACAATGGATTTGCTGCAGGAGGCGGTCATATCCGAGAATCAGGCTGCGCTCAAGGCGGCCGTGGAGGGACGTGTTTTTGTTCCCGCATCCGCGCCTGCAGCGGTATACTCAAGGGAACAGCTTCGGGAGGCGGGATTTATAAAGAAAACCTTCTACTCGGAGGATCCGACAACGCAATTGCGTGAGGATCAGGTACAGTATGATACCCTGATGGGATTTGACGCGACATTGAAGCAGGATTCAAGCGCGCCGCAGATACTTGTCTATCATACCCATTCGCAGGAGGCCTACATAGATTCGACAGAGGATATCAGCACGACGATTTTGGGCGTGGGAGAGCATCTCTGCGAGATTTTGAGAAACCGCTACGGCTACAACGTCATACACCATATGGGGCAGTATGATGTGGAAAGCAGAGATTACGCATACTCAAACGCGATGGTCGGATTGGAGCAGGTGCTCCGCGAAAATCCTTCGATAGAGGTGGTCATCGACCTGCATCGGGATGAGACAAGGGCGGATACGCATCTGGTTACGACAATACAGGATATTCCCATGGCGAAATTTATGTTTTTTAACGGTCTAAGCTATACGAAGGAGCGGGGAGAGCTGACAACACTGCCCAATCCTTATGTGCAGGATAATTTATCCTTTGCCTTTCAGATGCAGCTTGCCGCGGAGGAATATTATCCGGGACTGACGAGGCGGATTTATCTGAAGGGTTACCGCTACAATCTCCACTACCGCCCCAAGAGTCTGCTGATAGAGCTTGGCTCTCAGACAAACACCGTTGAGGAGGCGATGAATTCCTGTGAGCCCATTGCGCATATCATATCAATGGTGCTCAACGGGGAGAATAAATCGGAGGAGATGCCCTGGTAGTGACGAGGGATATAAAAACAGTTTACTAATTTTTGATATTGATGGTATACTAAGCATATACCTTCAATTGACAGAGCGTGCAGGGCTGTTTGTCGGCTGAAGCAGTATAAATAGAATACGGAGGGAATGGAAAGCGATGGCAGTGATACATTTAACAGACAATAATTTTGAGCAGGAGGTATTGCAGTCGGAGATGCCGGTGTTAGTGGATTTCTGGGCGCCGTGGTGTGGTCCGTGTAAGATGCTTTCGCCGATTATTGACGAGCTGGCGGAGGAAATAACAGACGTGAAAATATGCAAGGTGAATACGGACGAGGCAGATGCGGTTGCGCTTCGATATAGGGTGATGTCTATTCCGACTTTGATTTTATTTAAGAATGGAGCGCCGTCGGCAACTTCTGTCGGTGCAAAGCCAAAATCCGAAATATTGGAATTTATCAAGGCGTAATCGTAATATTGCACAAAAATATCACGAAAAAATTAAAGAAAAATTACTAAAAAGAGCTTTTGTGGGAAAAATTCCTTACAAAGGCTTTTTTTAAATGCTATAATAATAAAGTAAGAAAGGGATGGGAAATATGTTTAAAATTGGTGATTTTGTGATTAAGGCGAACAGCGGTATTTGCAGGATTGATGATATCGGACATCTGGATATCTCTGCGGCAAATAAGGAAAGACTCTATTTTTTCCTCTCGCCGTTGAATGAGACAAATTCAAAGCTCTATGTGCCGGCGGACAGAACAGACAACGGACTGCGGCGTGTCATTACGGAAGAAGAGGCGTGGAAGATTATAGAGGAGATTCCGAATATCGATGAGGCGTGGATTTCCGATGACAAGCAGAGGGAGCAGAAATATAAGGAGGCTATCCGCAGTTGTGACCTGACAAAGCTGATAAGCATAATCAAGTGTATGTATCGCAGAAAGCAGCGGCGGACTGCGCAGGGAAAGAAGAACACTTCCGTTGACGAGCATTTTTTCAAGCTGGCGGAAAACAATCTGTATACGGAACTGGCCTTTGCCATCGGTAAAAACAGAGAGGATATGCAGGCTCTTATCGCTGAGCGGATAGAAGGGAACAGAGAGGAAAAGCAGGAAGAAAAAGACTCTTGTGAAAATCCGTGAAAATTTTATAATTTATTGTTGACAGATGTTTCCTCTAATGGTAATATAAGAAACGTCGTTGAGATGTGCAGAAGCAAATCCTGATGATAAAAATCAAAAAAGTGCTTGACATAATATGACAATTTGTGATAAACTATTTAAGCTATCACGAATGAGATGAGCACAGAACCTTGACAAATAAACAGTAATGCGACCCTGAAAATTCTAAAGGAAACAAAA
>CAMWYL010000422.1 GCA_947178465.1 uncultured Lachnospiraceae bacterium
AATGATAAGGACTTACAGGAGGCGAAGCGGGACAACATTCCCGAGTCGGTTGTAAAGCGTCTGAAGTTTAGCCCGCAGAAGCTTCAGGATGCGGCGAAGGGAATTGAAAATCTGATTAGGCTGCCTGATATGATTTATAATACGCAGTTTGTTCGGGAACTGGACGAGGGTCTTACGCTTGTGAAGGAAACCTGTCCCATCGGCGTTATCGGCGTTATTTTCGAGGCGAGGCCGGATGCGCTGGTGCAGATTGCAGCGCTTTGTATCAAGAGCGGAAATTGCGCGATTTTAAAGGGCGGCAGTGAGACGAAGCATACGAACAGAGTGTTGTTTGCACTGATTTATGAGGCGGCAATTGAGAGCGGGCTGCCCGCAAATTGCCTGTTTCAGGCGGAGCACAGAGATGAGATTGCGGAGCTGCTGAGCTGTCACGAATCTGTTGACCTGTTGATTCCGAGAGGTTCAAACGCGTTTGTGCAGTATATTATGGATAACACCAAAATTCCTGTTATGGGGCATGCGGATGGGATTTGCCATATTTATGTGGATAAGGACTTTGACTTGGAAAAGGCGATACCGGTCATTATTGATTCCAAGACGCAATACACTGCGGCGTGCAACGCGGTGGAGACGCTGCTGGTTCATAAGGATGCCGTGGATAAGTTGCTTCCAAGGCTTCAAGAGGCGTTTCGGGCGCATCAGGTGGAGCTTCGCGCAACCGCAGACGTAGCGGAGCGGTATACATGTGCATTAGCCACAGAGGAAGACTTTGCGACAGAATATTTGGATTTGGTTATTTCCGAGAGAACCGTGGAGAACATTGATGAGGCGATTGACCATATCAACAGATATGGTTCCCATCACACGGACTGCATTATCACAGAGAGCGAGGAGACAGCAGAGTATTTCATGCGGATGGTTGACTCGGCGGGCGTATATCAGAACTGTTCTACACGCTTTGCGGACGGGTATCGGTATGGCTTTGGCGCGGAGGTCGGTATCAGCACCGGCAAAATCCATGCGCGGGGACCTGTCGGGCTGGACGGACTGTTTACCTACAAATATAAGCTCTATGGTAAGGGTCATATTGTGGATGATTATGCAACAGGGAAAAAGGAATTTCATTTCAGAGATACGATTACAAAGCTGTTTTGATGTGAGAGGGGGATTCATACGATGAAGAGAGTAAAATTAATTTTGGTATTGACGGTAGTGCTGTTAGCGGCTGTTGCGCTTCGGCCTTCAAACTCGGCCTATGCGCTGAGTGTGACTCCGATGGCGGAGGTACAGATGTATACCACCTCGGGAACGCCGGTGTATGCGGTGCCGGACGTGTTTTCTCCCGTGGCGATGTATCTTGAACGTTTTACAAACGTGCGCGTAAACGGGATTACGGACAACGGATTTTACAGAGTGGATATCGGCGGTACCTTCTATATTCCGGGACCCTATATGGTCGCGAAGATAGAGCCGGATAAGACAGAGAAGCAGAAAGCACTGGAGCGGATTGACGACTTTACGGAAGCGTATATTATCTTATTGGAGCAGATGGAAAGCTACAGTGAAACCTTTGCATTGATTGATGTTACGGGGGATGGCGTTCCGGAGATTTTCGACGCAAGCGGTAAGGAGATTTATACTTATTATGAAAAGCGTCCGGTGATGATGTATTATTCGCAATATCCCTTAACCTTCTATTATTCCAAGAAGGATAACAAGCTTCTGGGGAATTATAACTGGAACGGCAACAGTATATGGGAGGTTTATGCCAATGATAAGAGTCTGCTGCCGTGGGGGCAGTTCAGATGCGTATCAACCGATGCTTCCGCTTATCGGGGGAATGCGACTGTGATAACAAGGGAATATACAAATAATGCTGAGACGAGAGGGAATTTGAAAAATATTCTTACGGAGATGCTGTCGGTGAAGTGATTTTCGCCGGAAATTGAAATAATATATAGAGGATTATGATAATAACAAGGAAACGCAGGTCGTCAGGCCTGCGTTTCCTTTTATGCACATCGATTTTTAATGCATCTTAACGCCGCTGACGACCACTTACCGTTTTTTGCTTGTGCAAGGCGGGGAAAGCTTTTACGATGGTAAAAAAGCAAAAAAAGAAAGGGGTTTTTGCATCATGGCGGAAACAGTAATCAATGTGGTTCATTTGAAGAAGTATTTTAAGGAGGTACAAGCGGTAAACGATATCAGCTTTCAGGTTCAAAAGGGTGAACTGTTCGGATTTCTGGGTATCAACGGGGCGGGGAAATCGACAACCATCAACATGCTTTGTACATTGCTTGCGCCAACTGCGGGGGAGGCGGAAATCTGCGGTTATCGGTTAGGACGGGAGGATGACCAAATTCGGCGGAAAATCGGCGTTGTATATCAGGGGAACTGTCTGGATGAAAGGCTGACGGTTAAGGAAAATCTGATGCTTCGCGGCGCGTTGTATGAGAAAAACAGCAACAGGCTGAAAAGCCAGGTGTTAAACGTATGCGAGCTTCTGGAGCTGGGGGACATATACGACAGAAGCTTTGCAAAGCTTTCCGGTGGGCAGAAGCGGCGCTGTGAAATTGCGAGAGCGTTGATAAACGCACCCGAAATTTTGTTCCTGGACGAACCGACGACAGGGCTTGACCCCGCAACGAGAAAGAATGTCTGGAAAAAGGTAGCACAGCTCCGAAAAGAGACGGATATGACGGTATTTTTGACGACACACTATATGGAGGAGGCTGCAAAGGCGACCAATATCGCCATTCTTGACAGCGGGCAATTGAAGGAGCAGGGGACGCCGTATTATCTGAAAGAGTGGTATGCGAAAGACAGGCTGGTACTGATTCCCAAGGATGGGCAGACGGAGCGGTTGTGGAAGGGATTGGAAGACGAGAATATTCCGTATAAGCAAAAGGATGTATACGTGTCCGTGGAGCTGGAGAACAGTATGGCGGCGCTGCCGATATTGCAGCGGATGGAGCGGCTTCTGGAGGGCTTTGAACTGGTACAGGGCTCGATGGATGATGTGTTTCTGAATGTGACGGGAAAGACACTGACGGCAAGCGAACAGGCGTAAAGATTGTGGATTGTAAAAAGGAAAATAAATGGAGGCTTAAGGAAAACATGAATG
>CAMWYL010000423.1 GCA_947178465.1 uncultured Lachnospiraceae bacterium
CTTCTTTCACTCCATGCTTGAGGACAGCGGCTATATGGCGCGTGTGGCGTTTGTGATGGATAAGCTCCTGAGAAAGATCGGACTGTCGGGAAGGAGCATTGTCCCGATGCTGATTGGCTTCGGTTGTACGGTTCCGGGGGTAATGGCGAGCAGGACGCTTTCCTCGGAGCGTGACAGGAAAATGACAATTCTTTTAACACCCTTTATGAGCTGCTCCGCGAAGCTTCCGATTTATGCGTTCTTCACGGCGGCCTTTTTCCCGAAATACGGGGCGTTGGTAATGATTGGACTGTATTTTATCGGTATTTTAGTCGGTATCTTGGTGGCGCTTGCCATGAAGGGAACGATGTTTCGGGGGGAGGCGGTTCCTTTTGTCATGGAGCTGCCCAATTACAGGATGCCCGGGGCAAAGAACGTTGGACAGCTTTTGTGGGATAAGGCCAAGGATTTTCTGCAACGGGCATTTACTGTTATTTTTATTGCGACGATTGTAATCTGGTTTCTGCAGACCTTTGATGTCCGCCTGAATGTGGTAACGGATTCCCGCGACAGTATGCTTGCGTCATTGGCAGGCGTAATCGCGCCAATCTTTAAGCCGCTTGGCTTTGGGGATTGGAGGATTTCAACGGCACTGCTGACGGGCTTTATGGCAAAGGAAAGCGTTGTGGCAACGCTTTCGGTCCTGATGGGTTCGACGGAGGTACTGTTGGGTACGGTCACAACAGCGGGCGCGGCAGCATTGCTGGTGTTCTGTCTGCTTTATACGCCCTGTGTTGCGGCAATCGCGGCCATAAAGCGGGAGCTGGGAGGCCGCTGGGCTGTAGGGGTTGTTCTCGGACAGTGTGCGATTGCGTGGATTGCGGCGTGGCTGGTGCAGTGTGTGTTGTAGATTTTAAGGAACTTCTTCTCAGAATGTTCATAGCATGTACAGGAATAAACGGCGGGAGTTTCAGGATGGATTTTCTGAATAACGATTACGCAAAAAAGTGTCCGGCATCCCTCAGGTGACGCGGCGCTTCTGATGGAATGGGGGCATTGTGCGGGGGAACGACCCGTTTTTGTATGGGGAGAGTCTGCCGGAGTGAAATTTCAGAAGTTTTTAATTTGATAGTCACTTTATCCGTCACAATGAGCGATGAATAAAGTGACTATTATGTATTGAATATAATATTGAAATTATACTGTAGATGGCTATACCTTAAAAAAACTTAAATCTTGAAAAAATCAACATCTGATTTCAAAGAATAATAAAATAAAACGTTGATTTTATGCTGAAAATGGATATAATAAAATTGGAAGGTTTTATAGAGGATCAGAATAAGGAGAATATTATGCTGATACAGTTTAATTTTAAAAATTTTAAATCATTTCGGGATGAAGTATCATTGGATTTGTCCGCGACTAAAATAACAGAGCACGAAAGCCATGTGGTGGATATTGCTAATGATAAATTGTTGAAGGTGGCGGCAATTTACGGTGCCAATGCAAGTGGAAAATCCAATGTTTATGATGCGTTTGATTATATGACCTACTATGTGGCTGAATCTTTCAATTTTGGGGGTGAGAAGGACAGTCGCCGGAAAACGGAAAACAGTTATATGAGAGTTACCCCGTTCCTGTTTGATGAAAAAAGCCGTGATGAGGAAACTACCTTTGAGGTATTCTATGTAGACAATGCCGAGGATAGCGGAAAGATATATCAATATGGTTTTTCATTAAAAAAGGATGAAGTTGTTGAGGAGTGGCTTTATTCCAAGGCAAAGACGGCAAGGAACCACTACAGGACGATTTTTTATAGGAAAAAGGGCGAGGAGTTGGAAATGAATGGCTTTCCCAAAAATCATGTGGAGAACATCAAGGCGTCCCTGAATAAAGAAACCCTTATTGTTTCTCTTGGCACGAAACTGCGGGTTGCCAAACTGAAAAAGGTCAGGGACTGGTTTATGAACAATGATATCCTTGACTTTGGAGATCCTGCCGAAAACTATTTTCGTTCAAAGATGCTCCCGGAGGACTTTGTAGACAGCAAGGAGGTGCAGGGGAGTGTGGTAAGGTATTTTGCGTCCTTTGATGAGGCAATTCAGGACTTCAATGTGGAAGAGTTGCAGGCTGAGGAAGACATGGATGCGGGAAAGCGTTATAAGATAGATGCCATTCATAAGATGGCGGACAGTCAAAAGATGGCGTCCATTCCCTTGAAATTGGAATCAAGCGGCACCCTAAAAATGTTTGCGCTCTATCCGTCCCTGAAAGATGTGCTGGATCATGGAGGAACGCTGTTCATTGATGAACTGAACGCCAGACTGCATCCGCTGCTGGTAAGGAACATTATATTGACCTTTCTGTCGCCGGAAATCAATACACAGAACGCGCAGTTAATCTTTACGACACATGATGTCTGGCAGTTCTCCAATGAACTGCTCCGTCGAGATGAGATATGGCTTGTGAATAAGAACAGGGATGGGGTTTCGGAACTATATTCTCTGGCTGACTTTACAGATGAAGAAGGCAACAAAGTACGCAGGGATGAGGCGCTGTCCAAGAAGTACCTGACGGGAAAATACGGAGCTATCCCTGCATTGAAGCCCATGAAAATGCTGACAGGGAGGACTGTAGATGGCGAGTAAGAGAAGGGAAAAGCCCAGTGACTGTAGGGCCGGGAAAAGGAAAGACCGAAACCGGCGGGTAGGGAAAAGAATACCGGAATTGGGGTATTATCTGATCGTGACGGATACGGAAGAAACGGAGAAGAATTATTTTGAGGGGCTGCGGGACAGCATTCCCGCAGAACTGAAAGACCGCCTGGTGATAAAGGTGGAAAAGGCGAAAACGGCAGAACTGGTGAAAAGGGCAATGGAACTTACCGATATGGAATCCCAGTACCGCATTCCCTGGATTATCTTTGACAGGGATCAGGTAACGGATTTTGATGAGATCATACGAACGGCGGAAAGAAATGATATCCATGCCGGATGGTCTAACCCGTGTTTTGAAATCTGGATGTATGCTTATTTTGAGGAGATGCCTGCAATCAGGGAAACTTATACCTGCTGTGACCGGTTTGCGGAGAAGTTTGAGAGGGTAACAGGACATAAATATCTTAAGAAGGATAGGGAT
>CAMWYL010000424.1 GCA_947178465.1 uncultured Lachnospiraceae bacterium
ACGATGCTTTGCTCACAGCAAAGGCATTTCGCGAAGAAGTTCTAGGACTTGCTTTGCAAATCCTTCTCACGCAGGGGAATGCCGAAAAACGTGCATTCTCTGCATGGATTTGAGATTCCGCAGAGCGGAATCATGGAGGTTTGTGTGAAATTAGAAATTCACCATCCTGATTTGAGGCACATAGTCAGGTGGGGAATTGGAGTGGTTATGAACGAGATTGTTTTTGATGCAACTCCGGAAATGGAGGCTTCACGTATTGACAAGTGCATCAGCAGTTATTTGGATACAATGTCCAGAAGTTATATTCAGAAGATTATTAAGGATGGCGGGGTATTGGTTAATGATGTTGTCGTGAAGGCCAATTACAGAGTTCAGACGGAGGACAGAGTCCGTTTTGCACTTCCTGACACGATAGAGCCGAACATTCCCGCGCAGGATATTCCGCTGGATATTCTATATGAGGATGCGGACATCCTTATCGTGAACAAACCCAAAAACATGGTCGTGCATCCGGCTCCGGGGCATTATGAGGGAACACTTGTCAATGCGATTATGTTCCACTGCGGGGACAGCCTTTCCGGTATCAACGGTGTAATGCGCCCTGGGATTGTCCACAGAATCGATAAGGATACCACCGGATCGATTATGGTATGTAAGAATGATGAGACGCATCGCGCGATTGCCGAGTTGCTCAAGTCGCATGATATTACCCGCAAATACAGGGCAATTGTATGGGGGCGTATGAAGGAGGAGCGCGGAACCATTGATGCGCCGATTGGCAGGCATCCGAATGACCGGAAGAAAATGTCCGTTCACGCCAAAAACGGAAAACGCGCAGTAACGCATTATCAGGTTTTGGAGTATTTTGACAATTACACATACATTGAATGTCAGCTGGAGACCGGAAGGACGCACCAGATACGGGTACATATGGCAGATATTGGCTATCCGATATTGGGAGATGAGATATATTCGAACCGGAAGACGCCGTATCGACTGGAGGGGCAGGTGTTGCATGCAATGACGATTGGGTTTGTACATCCCCGAAGCGGAGCATATATGGAGTTCGAAGCGCCGCTCCCGGAATACTTTGAGGAGCTGCTTCGGAAGTTGCGTGGTCAGTCTGTTGTAAAAAGGGAATAGCAGGAAATGTTGAAATTTTTGTGAAATTGTGTATAATATAATGTATAGGTGAAGAAATTTTTAGACGATATGAATAATTTTTCGACATTGTTTAACAGGAAAGGTGGGCTATTTATGAATACAATCATTACCATAGGACGTCAATTCGGTTCCGGTGGACATGAAATCGGTGAGAAGTTGGCGGCACATTACGGAATCAAATGCTTTGATAAGGAATTGCTTTCGCGTGCGGCCAAGGAGAGCGGGTTTTGTGAGGAGATGCTGATCAACCATGATGAGCGTCCGACAAATTCCTTTCTCTATAACCTTGTTATGGATACATATACCTTTGGCTACAATTCATCATCCTTTGTGGATATGCCAATCAGCCATAAGGTGTTTATGGCTCAGTTTGATACCATCAAGAAGATAGCGGAAGAGGAGCCTTGTGTGATTGTCGGACGGTGTGCTGATTACGCGCTTCAGGAATATAAGAACTGTCTGCATCTGTTCATTCATGCAAGTGAGGATGCGAAAATCAAGCGTATCATGGAGAAATATGAGATTACGGCAGATAAGGCGCGCGAAATGATGATTAAAAAGGATAAGCAGCGCCAGAGTTATTACAATTATTATTCCACCAAGAAGTGGGGCCGCTCCGAGAGTTATGATCTGTCTATTAACAGCAGCATTCTCGGCGTGGACGGAACGGTTAAGCTGATTGTTCAGTATATCGAGGATTTTGAAGCAAAAGGTTGAAAGAATGCATGGTTATAAAGATGATGGGATTTCTTTCTTGATAATTTGAGAAAACAGGACTATGAAATATGATAAACCACCGGTAAGTATCAGACCGAAATGATCAGGGAATACTTATCGGTGGTAAAATTTATTCTTACGAGTAACAAGTCAAGTGGTTGTTTGCAGGTATTTGGGACTGATTTGGCGTTTCAAATTTGATGCCCTGTTGCTTGCAGTGTGGTTTTCAACTAAATTGTGTAGTAAATTGAAGGGAAAGGGTGTGACAGAACGGATGGTCTTATTGGTGATTGATACGCAAAAAGGAATTACAGATGAGCGTTTGTATGAATTTGAACGTTTTCGACATAACATTAAGTGTCTGATTAATGAGGCAAGATGCAATTATGTGGAGGTTGTATATGTGCGGCATGACGACGGACCGGGAACGGGATTTTCCGTGGGTGACGATGAATTTGAAATATTTGAAGAATTTGCACCAATGGATAACGAACATATTTTTGATATAACGGTGAACAGCGCGTTTCACGAAACACCCGGGCTGTTGGAATATCTGGCGGAGAAAAATGAAAAAACGATTATGATCGTAGGCCTGCAGACGAACTTTTGTATAGACGCGACAATAAAAAGTGGCTTTGAGCATGGCTTCGATATGTATATTCCGGAATATGCAAATTCCACCTTTGACAATGACTATATGAATAAGGATGTCTGTTATCATTATTATAACGATTTTATCTGGCCTGAACGATATGCGAAATGCGTATCATTCTCAAGTGCGGTGGACATGATAAGGCGTAATAAATGGGATTAAGGCGAACATTTGGCAGGATACGGATGTAGGAAGTGAGGTATATTTATTCGCAAAAGTCAAGTTTAACGAATAGTTGGTGCGCTTTTCTCAGACATACAATGTTTTTATATGGATTGTGCGCACCAACCGGTTCGTTAAACTATGATGCAATTTGAATCGTTGGTAATGTTTTTAGTGTATTTTTTACGATATACGGACGGGATTATTTTATGGGATTGTTTCGTTTAGTAATAACTTCCATAGATAGCAAAGGGAAAAGCCGTATCATAATATACCCATGCCTGTGCCAATGAATGAACAGTTGAAGAAACAAAGTTTTTCTGACTATCAGCAATATTCAAATTAAGACATTCTTCATAATTTTCTTTTGTTATTTTCCTTAACTCAACCATCAAGATTCCTTCCTCAATATAAGC
>CAMWYL010000425.1 GCA_947178465.1 uncultured Lachnospiraceae bacterium
ATTTACATCCTTCTCCTCGTCGTCTATCTGCAGCGTATAGCTTCTTGTCTGATACCCGTCTTTTCTCAATGTGATAACATGATTTCCCGGCGTTTTGGAGAAATTAATCGGCGTTATTCCGATATAATTGCCGTCAAGGTACGCCTCAACTCCCTCAGGTGCATCTATGTATACCTTATATTTCGCGTTCGCGGATACAACGGATACGGTATCGTCGTCATCATCATCCTCTGCATCCCTTCTTGAGGACGTTCTGTTGGAAGTGTTATCCTTGTCCTTGTCATCGTCATCATCGTCGTCACCTTTCCCTGTGTATCCTGTTGTGGAACTGTTCGTCTCACTGACTGATGATGATGCGTTTGCCTGCGCCTCCTCCTCTTTTTTTTCAAGCTCTATCGCAATGCTGGCGGATGGCTCTCCGACCCTGATATACTGTGCGATGGTATCATATCCCTCCGCTGTTATCTTCATCCTGTGAAGTCCGTATTCCAGCTCTACCGGCCGTGACACGTCCACCTTTTTGCCATCTATAACCACTTCTGCCGTCAGGGGCGTAAGCGTGAAAATAATGTTTCCCGTCTGCGGAACGGTAATCTCCACATCTCCCAAATCCCATGCCATCTCTTCGTTCTTGGCAAAGGTTATCTCCTGCGTTGCACTGCTGCCTCTGTTGCTCACCGTGACCTTAAAGGTTCCCTCCGGCACAATCAGCAGCATATCCTCATTTATCGGCTTAATCAGCTTGTCTCCCACATTAATCCAGCCATTTACAAAATAGGTTTCGTTCTGAAGCCGCAGATACCCGTGACCGCGCTCCACGTGAATGCCGTAAATCATGTTCCGGTAGCCCCACACACTAAGTACATCCATCTCATTTATGCTCATTAAATCCGATTCTCTGTCATCCGATATCACGACAACATGGCTGCTGATATTGTAAAGATCAGCACCGACGCGCAGTGTGCCATGGTTCAGGTCAATGCTGTAATTCTGAAGGTTTTTGTAATAGATGCCGTTCGCATAGGCCTTCGCGTAGGAAAGCGATTTGTCCTCTTTGTAAAACCGCGCGGTGACAATGCTGCCCTCCTCGAGCTGACTCATGGAAATCGCCTCGTCATATCGGTCATACAGTTTTGTCACCCCACTGTAGTTGAGTGTGTAACGGCGCGAGGTGGTAATATTCTGAAGCTGAATGGTCCCTGCCTCCGCATCCTTCTTTACCACCACCGCCGTATCCTCTGAATCATAAATCCCCGGTGTCTTCGTCGAGACAGGCGGAGCCTGCACCTCCATGCTGTTACTGTTCTGACTCGCATCCGGTGTCTGTAACGGCATATTACAGCTTGTAAGTACCCACATCAGGCTCAGTGCGCACATCCCTATTCCTATCTTTCGTCTGTTCATGTATACTCCCATCCGCGCGCAGCCGCGCATGTATCAATCCGGCTCTGTCCTCCTTTATTATATCCGTCCGTTCCCGTCTATACAAGACCAAAAAATTTCCTCATCAGCTTTTCCTTGTTCTTTTCCTGCCTTATGAGGTTGTCGAGCTTCTCGAAATTACGGTTCGGCATCCACGACTTTCTGGAATTCTGGTAAAAATTGATAATTTTCCAGAACTTCTCCGGATATGCCAGCCGCAGTCCCACCGCACGCCATTCACAGGGAGCCAGCGTTCTCCTGTGCTGGTATGCGTCGAGCATTTTCTCCCCGAGCGGAATCGACCAGTCGCTCTTCTCGGAAATCTTACGGAACAGCAGATAGAAGTCCCTCGCGCCCGAATCATGAACAAAATGCTCAAAATTGACGATGCCGACATCGCTGCCTTGTGTATCGTTTCGGGGAAATACAACATTGTGATACTGATAGTCCCCGTGGCAGTACAGACCGTTTTCCCTGACATACTTCTCATAGTCCTGCCGCGATTCCTTTACCGCCTGCCCGGTGACTGCACCCGCCTTTTCCAGAAAATAATCATATTCCCGCAGAAGTGCCCGCTCAAAGTCAGTCTTCACGCGCAGCTTTCTCAGGTAATTCCGCACGTGGCGGCATTCTCCGGTATGCTTCTCCATCTCATCCGCGTAAAAGCAGACCGGCATCTCTGTCTGCGGTTCTTCGGCCTCGTCAAGCGTAAGACAAAGATGCAGCCGCGCCATCGCGTCAAAGGCTTTTACGATATCCTCCTCGTTTTTGTAGCTGCATTCCCTTCCGTCTACCTGCTCCTTCAATATATATACACTGCCGTCGGCATCTCTGACAAAAAGCTCATTCTCCTTGTTGCGCACAAGCCTATCCGTGCGGATGGAATCGCTTATGTTTTGCTGTAAACTGCTCAAAAGCTCCAGCTTATCTGTCTTCCCTTTATATTCCTTGAGCACGCGCATTCCCTTATTTGTATCACAGATAATGGTGCCCCTGCCCTTAAAGGTACGCGATACCTCCATATCATACTGCTCTAACACAGTAATTGTCCTGTCATTCAAAGAGAATCCCCCCTACATAAAATACTAGTCTATCTTATGTAGCGGGGATTCCTTTTATTACTGTAATCTTCTGCATGCCTCCATTAAATAGTCCCGGTCGTTGTGCTCCGGCGTCTGCAATACATCCTCCAATAACAGCTGCAGCAGATCTCCGATTCGCTTTCCCTTCGGCACGCCCAGCGCAATCAGGTCGTTTCCCGATATCTTCAGGGTCTTTAACGACACGCATTGATTCTGTTCCATGATTTCCTTATAAATATCCGATATTTGTGAAAGCAGCGTCAGCTTCTGTTCCCGCAGGTAATCGCTCTGTGCGAGCGTGTCCGCATGTTTTATTTCCAATACCTGCGCAAAACAGTCCGTCCCGATTTTGTTGACCGCGCGTCGCACCGCCTTTGGCGTCGGTTCTATGGAATAATCATGGTATCTGATATATCGCCCTGCCTTCTCTATCGTGTCATTGTCAAATTTCAGCCGACGCAAAATCCTGACGGCAATTTCCTCACTTCGCTCCACATGTCCGTAAAAATGATCCACACCTGTGTCATCCTTGGTTTTGTTCTCGTGCTGTCCGATATCATGCAAGAGCGCCGCAATTCGGAGCGCCCTATCCGCCCGCACATG
>CAMWYL010000426.1 GCA_947178465.1 uncultured Lachnospiraceae bacterium
GAATGGACATAACCTTTGAAATCCTTCAGATAGGTCGTAAGCGCAGAGTAATAGGGTATTCCCTTTTGAAAAATCCGGGAGTTTCCCGGACTTTCACTTTCAATACTCTATGATTTATTTACACAGCATTCCTGAACTTTAGGACTCCAAGGCGCCATGTTTTCAAGTTCCTCGTCAGACATGTTTTTATCAGGTCTTGCTTCGAGAAGGTATTCCAGATACTTCTGGGGATTCAGACCGTTTGCCCTGGCGGTTTCAAGAAGTGAATATACCATCATGCTGGCATCAGCTCCATCTGTGGAATCGCAGAACAGCCAGTTGCGTCTCCCAACGGTTACAGGACGGATAGAGTTCTCACTTAAGTTGTTCGAAATGCTGCAGTGTCCGTCCTCGAGGTAGGTCATCATATAGTTTTGCTGGTTACGCGCATAAGTCAATGCCCTGGCCAGACGGCTTCCATTTGGGGCTTTCTGCTTATTGATCCACGCCAAGAAAGCCTCTACAACAGGTTTCTGATCCTTGAGACGGCGGTTATATATCTGCTTGTAGGAGAGACCTTTTTCCCGGTAACTCCGCTCGTATTCAAACAGTTTATTGCAATAGAGGAAACCCTGCACGGCAGGATCGGTGTAATCCTTTTCCCTGCCTTTTGGAATGGCTTCCAGAAAATATCTTCTGATGTGTGCATAGCAGCAGCATCTTTTGAAGTCCTTCAGCTTGTTGTATCCGGCATATCCATCTACATTGATATAAGTGCCGGGTTCCGATCCTGCAAAGAACCTGGCCGCAGCATCACCGTTTCTTGTCGGGTGATACTGATAAACAACGATAGGACTCAGCCCATCATCACCAGAACGGAATAACCACACATAAGATTTTGACTGTGGACGCCTGTCTGCTTCCTTTAATACCTGAATTGGTGTCTCATCTCCGGCAACATACTTTCTTTTTGTAAGCAGGCGTTGGAAATAATCTATCATTGGGGAGAAGTAATTCCGGGCACAGTAAACCGTCCAATGAGCCATGGTGCCGCGTCCGATTTTAACACCAAACTGATTTTCAAAATCCTTCTCCTGCCGGTAGTAGGGTAAGGCATTGATGAATTTCCCATACATGACATGGGCCGCCAGACCGGAAGAAACGTAACTGTGGGGAACCAGCGGTGCGGCACCTTCGTCTTTGACGAATTGCGGCTCCAGAGAGTCCTTGCAGGAAGGACATTCATATGTAGTCGCCATATAATCGACACGCTCCAGAACTGCCGGATGAAAGATAAGCTCTGTACGGGCAGTCTCTGTTCCAATGGGTACCATCGGAGTGCCACAGACAGGACAGCTCTTTTCTGCGTCCGCCAAAGAATCCAGCAGAACCTCCCTGCGGGGAAGATGCTCAAACATTTCCTCGTACGTTGCCTTGGGTTTACGTTCTCTTTTGTGAGCTGCAACATCTATGATCTCCGGTTCTATGATCCCGGGGATCCTGTCATCCGGAAGTTCCTCTGCAAACAGATTCATCTGACCGGGAAAAGGTGCTTTCAGCTTTTCGCTGGAAGAGCCAAACAGTTTTGCCTTCAGGTAATCCACTTCAGCCTGCTTGTTGCTTAACTCCTGACGCAGATCCCCGATGGTTTTCTGTAAAGAATCCATTGACTTCGTCTGTGTCGTGATCAGTTCATTCAGTTTTGAAATGGTATCCTTAAGCTCTGAAAGCTGGATGTCTTTTGCTGAACGCGGCATGTTTTTTCTCCCGTTTATGATAGTTTCATTATACCACAAAACAAGCGAAAAATCCAGTAAAGCCAATGGTTTCAGGCTGTTCGGAGTGCCTTCGGCTGCTCGATCTCAAGCCCTGACATGAGCCAGTCGAATTGCTGCCAGGTAATGGGTTTTACCTCTGAACTGTTCCTTGGCCAGCGGTATTTGCCATGGATGACATCAAGCCTTTTATATAAAAGGACATATCCATCCGGTTCGCGGAGTAACACCTTGATACGGTCGCAGCGTTTACCACAGAAAAGATAGATGGAATTACCGCAGGGCTCCCGCTGCAGCTGGGACATTATGATGGCACACAGACCATCTATGCTCTTTCTCATGTCGGTGTAACCTGTGATGATGTAAATGTTCGCAGCACTGGAGATATCACCAAGCATGTGCCATACCTCCGATACACTGGAATGTATTTTGAACAACAGCAGCGTCAGCTCCATTAAAGATGCGCACCCTGATATTTCTACATTCGATTTCGGCAGCAATGCAGGGAACACTGGACAAAGCTGAAAGGCTGGTATTTTGCTCCATCATGGCAGGCGCAGATATCCCGCCTTCTGCCAGGTCAAGCTTCACAACTTCCTGCATAACAGGCGCAGCGGAAACTTTATCTGCCGGATCAGGAATCGTATATCCT
Organism: uncultured Lachnospiraceae bacterium; assembly: GCA_947178465.1. Classification (GTDB taxonomy): domain Bacteria; phylum Bacillota; class Clostridia; order Lachnospirales; family Lachnospiraceae; genus COE1. The sequence goes on from CAMWYL010000426.1 coordinate 2,407, forward strand.
GCTTTCCGCAGTTTGCTGACCCAGTTGTAAAAGGTTCCGGGGTTGATGCCCTGTTTCCTGCACCATTGATAATCGGAAAGTCCGCTCTGGCGGCATTCCATAATAAGTTTAATCTGTTCCGGTTTTCTTACACAGTTAGGATTCATAATGATTGCTCCTTGAAGATAGAGTAAAACGCTTGCCTTTAGCGCTGGAGCCAGAGCAAAAAGCTCGCGTTTCCTAGCAATCATTATATAAGTTTATGAAGGCGAGAAAAATCCACCCTATTATTCAGCGCTTACTTTTCATCCATTCTTCTATGGTGATTCGGTGCAGTACAGTAAGCGTCGGGTTAAAATACATCCATCACAAACAAATACCCGATCATCACAATCAATCCCACACAGAACAGTAACAGTCCGAAGGACATGCTTCGCGCGATCAATGTATTGTTCTCGGACCATTCTTCGTGCAACATTGCAAATTTATGCTCAAAGTCTGTTTCTTTGCCGTCCTTTCGGAAGAAGACCCTGTTACCCAGCGTCTGGAAAAATGATGCGATGCAGGCAAGCATGTGGGTAAAGGGCGTTCCCTCTGGAAGCTCGTGCGGAAGCTTGCTGTCCCGATATACTGTCTTACGCAGGAATACGACGATTCCGTCTACCAGACTGTCCAGTATGCGGCAGATTACGCCGAACAGGAAAGGCAGGA
>CAMWYL010000427.1 GCA_947178465.1 uncultured Lachnospiraceae bacterium
TGAAGGAGTGCCTGGACACCATAGCCGCCTTGATGGATTATGCGGAAGTGAAGTGTGTGATTGATTTCCAGGGCGGCAGCAAGAGCATCGCGGTAGATTCCATCCTCTATGTGGAAAGCAGGCTGCATAAGGTCATTTTCTTTGTGATGGAGGACGGGGTGAAGGAATATTACAAATACGGCAGGCTGGATGAGGTCGAGCCGGAATTAAGGCAGTACGGTTTTTTCCGTGTCCACCAGAGTTTTCTTGTGAACATGAGGCTTGTGAAAAGCGTTGAGAGATATGTTGCACGGCTGAAAAACGGGACAGAGGTAAGCATATCGAAGAAATATTACAGGGATACGGAAATGGAATACATAAGGGTGCAGGGTGAACTGTGATGACGGATTATATTTATACGGTATTTATCATTGCTATGGACATATACTGCTGCATTTTGCTGTTCCGGTCTTTTACGGAAAAAAGGGATGTAAAAAATAAATTTGTTCCGTTTGCGGAAGTGTTTATATTAGCAGTTCTTTATCTGGTGATCTCATTTGTCCTCCAAGATTACATCTATTTTAAGTTCATGGCAGTGATTATGGCAACATCAATCGTAATGGCTTTGATGTTTCAGATTCGGTATATGAAAGCGCTGGGATTGTCAATATTTTTTTCCAGTATAGACGCTATGGCAGAGTACGCGGTGGCTGTTATATTTGGTAAAATATATTTCTGGATTCTGGGGCGGGCATTTGATGCGTCAGATATGTTTCTGGTCTGCATCCTGTCATTGATAAGCAAGATGGCGTTATTTGGGGTTGTGCTGTCCGTGAAAAAAATATTCGGGAGAAAATCCCCGGAAATTCTGACAGGCAGGGAATGGCGGGTTTTATTTTCTATCTCACTTATCACTGTATTTTCGCTTGCAGCGATGGTGGCGAAGACTGACCTGTTCCAGAATACAAACCAGGACAGCACTTTCCTGCTTATTGCAATGGGGCTGCTGCTGATAAATTTCATTATCTATTATCTGGTAAATGAGATTGCGGAACGGGAGGCGAAGATCAGGGAGGATGCGCTTTTCCGTGAGCGGGTAAGGAATGAGACGGCAATGTACCGATCCATATCCGAAAATCTGGAAAAACAGCGGAGGAGGACGCATGAATACAAGAACCAGCTTGCCTGCATCAGTGCGCTTGCGGCAAAAGGGCAGTACAAAGAACTGGATGAGTATATAGGGAAGATAGATGATGCCCTGCGGCACAGCCTGGATGCGGTTGATACGAATAATGTGATCGTAAATGCAATACTGAACACGAAGTACCGTGAGGCGGTTAGCCGGGGGATTGTGTTTGTCCTGAAAGTAAATGACCTGTCAGGGCTGGCCATCAGGGATGAGGATATTGTGGTCATCCTGTCCAACCTGCTGAACAATGCCCTGGAAGCCTGTGAGCATTGTGAGGAGAAGGTTATTAGGCTCAAGTTCGTGCTGGAGGAAGGGCAGGCCGTGGTTTCGGTCAAAAACAGTATCGGGACAGAGCTGGCTGTAGCGAAAGGGAAACTGCTGACCACAAAGGCTGAGGATGTGGATGAACATGGGATGGGGATTAAGAATGTGGCCGAGGCGGTTGAGAGATATGGTGGGAGGTATGTGATTGACTACGATAAAGGGTTTTTCCAGTTTACCATTCTGCTGCCCAACGGCTTAACAGGGAAATAAAATTATTTGTTTCCAAATCTGCAAAATGATTTCCAAAACTGCAATGGGCGTGAAATGAGCGGCATAGCCTCCGATATCTATAACAAGACTATGAAACGGTCAGAAAACGGATTTCAAATATTTTGTCAAGGAGGATGATGTTATGTCAATGAATGTTAATCAGGATTACAGCCAATTTTATGCAGGGACAGAGCTGCTAAAAAGCTATGGTTCCAATTCGGCGGCGAAGAAGGATACTTTAGTGAAATATCGGTTCAATACCACAGATGAGTATGGCAATAAGGTCATGGATAAAATGTCAAAAGAGGAAACCATGAAAGTCATGAATGAGATTTCTGCACAGTATGGGGACAGCGTCATCGTGCAGTTTTCCGGTGACGGCCTTGCGGCGCTTGCGATCAGCAAGAAGTCAGGCAATGAAATGACAGCGGAGGAAGCGGCGGCGAAAGCGTCAAGGGATGCCGCATTCCAGGCGGAGAATGTGACACAGCTTGAAAATACGCACAGGATTGTCATTCCGAATTATGAAACCAACGAGCAGCTTTACAACAGCCTTGCAGGGGCGGATGACAAAGTGATCAGTTCCACGATGGGGATTATCTCAAATTACCTTATGCCGGGTGATGTTTCGGGATTATCGGAACAGGAAAGGCAGGATAAGGTGGCTTTCGGCTTGGAAGCAGCTAAGTATCTGGCAGAGAATTATCTGGATGAAACCCACGCGGCAGATTTCATGTCTGCAATGGAGACGATTGCGAAATACGGCCTGAACGGTTCCGTTTCAGATAGCGGAAAGGTTATTTACAATGTGCAGGAGGGGCAGGTGCGGATGTCCGGCGCACCGAGCAGCTATGTGGATATGGAGAGCTGGCTGAAAGCGAATGATACCGATTTGTATAACCAGATCAACGAGTTAAACCAGAGCATCATAAACAGCAAGGATGGAGAGAGCCACGCTGCTAAGTTCATAGAATTATACACGAAGGCGGCAAAGGAGATATTGAACGCTTCCTCCGACACGAAGAAAGACGGCGATTATGCAGATTGGAAAGAGAAAGTGGAAAAGACGGAACTGCCGACTACATTCCAGAATGTAAAATATAATAATTTCCAGTCATTCTTGGAAAGCCTGCAAAACCAGAGCAGCCTTTCCAATTCATGGATTAGCGAGAACATAAACAGATTCATGAAATGGCTGACAGTTTGATAGAAAAAGTTAGGAAGCATAGGAGGTAGTGATTATGTCAATGAATATGGATTACAGCTTTTTATTTGAGCAGATGTTTGGGGTGTCAAATGTTGCAAAAAATGTAGCATCAGGAAATATGGTTAAGATGTCAGACTTGTCAAGCCCTTCCGTACAGTCACAGTTAAAAGCGGCAGGAATTGATAC
>CAMWYL010000428.1 GCA_947178465.1 uncultured Lachnospiraceae bacterium
CCGACGGCATTTCTGCTGAATGCCATATATGCGGTTCCTGTCGTGATCTTCTATTTTGTACCGCAGATTTTGCCGGCGCTGGTGCTTTTGTCGATGGGCGGTGTGCTTTATTTCAAGTCCTTTTTGCTGCTTCGGGTGTTCAACAAGTATGAGGGGACGTTGGTAGATAAAGAGGAGGAAGCGGAGGACGGAGACCCTGACGGCGGTATCTTTGCGGAGAGCGAGAGCATGGAACTTGCGGAGGGGGAGCAATCAGAGACTGCGGTGATTGGAACAGAGGAGCTTGGGACCATGGAGTCCGAGACAGCTGACACTGAGCCGGATGCGGGGGTTAAGTCCGATATGAAGGAATCTGCGCTGAAGGATAGCGAATAACTGCTACGGAAATATTGTAGATATTTTGTGGAGACACGGAACAAAGAAAGGACTGCCTTGGGCAACATGTACATTAAAATGAACAAGAGTTAGGCAAGTTGCTGATTGGAAGGTTCTGCAAATCGTTTCGGATTCATTTAATAAGCAATATTTACATAAGGACGGAAAAATCTTTGTTGAATTGTGGCATAGCATTTTAGATTGTTTTATTTTATACTGAATATATCTTACAAATCTACAAAATATTATTTTGGGAGGCATTTAAAATGGCAAGTTTATCATTAAAGAACATTTGCAAAGTTTACCCTAACGGATTTGAAGCCGTTAAGAACTTCAATCTTGAAATCGCCGATAAAGAGTTCATCATCTTCGTTGGTCCTTCAGGATGTGGTAAGTCTACTACACTTCGTATGATTGCCGGACTTGAGGATATTTCTTCAGGTGAATTGAAGATTGGCGACAGAGTGGTTAATGATGTAGAGCCTAAGGATAGAGATATCGCGATGGTATTCCAGAACTACGCTCTGTATCCGCATATGTCCGTATATGACAACATGGCATTCGGTCTGAAGTTAAGAAAGGTACCGAAGGCTGAAATCGATAAGATGGTTAAGGAAGCAGCTAAGATCCTTGACCTGACCCCGCTCCTTGACAGAAAGCCGAAGGCTTTGTCAGGTGGTCAGAGACAGCGTGTTGCGATGGGTCGTGCTATCGTTCGTAACCCGAAGGTATTCCTTATGGATGAGCCTCTTTCCAACTTGGATGCAAAGCTTCGTGTACAGATGCGTATTGAGATTGCAAAGCTGCATCAGAGACTTGGTACAACCATCATCTATGTTACACATGACCAGACAGAGGCTATGACTCTTGGTACCCGTATCGTAGTTATGAAGGATGGTATCGTTCAGCAGGTAGATACACCGCAGAACCTGTATGAGAAGCCGCAGAACCTGTTCGTTGCAGGATTCATGGGTTCTCCGCAGATGAACTTCCTTGATGCTACCGTAGAGGTTAAGGGTGACACCGCTCACTTGAACATTGCGAGCCTTTCCATTCCTCTTCCTCCTGCGAAGTCTAAGAAGTTGATTGATGGCGGCTACAACGGAAAGGTTGTTACATTCGGTATCAGACCGGAGGATATTTATGACTCACAGATGATGGTAGAAGCAAAGTCTGAGAGCACTTTTGAGACAACCATCCGTGTATACGAGTTGCTCGGTGCAGAAGTATTCCTGTATGCTGATTTGGCTGAGTTCCCGATCACGGCAAGAGTTGACCCGAGAACAACAGCAAGACCCGGTGATAAGGTTAAGTTTGCTATTGACATTGAGAAAATCCATGTATTCGATAAGGAAACAGAGAAGATTATCACAAACTAGTCTTTTCATAAAGGACAATCAGGACCCCGACAGAAGTGTCGGGGTCTATTTGACAGAAGCGAGGGTGCAGAATGATTTCAAATCAGGTAATTCAGACGAGCATAGATGAGTTAAAAGCCATAACCAAGGTAGACCTGTGCGTTATGGATGTGGACGGAATTACTGTGGCGACGACTTTTGACAATAAGGGCGTGTCGCCGGAGCTTATTACAAATTTTGTGAAGTCTCCCGCTGACAGCCAGATCGTCGGGAATTTTCATATGCTCAAGATTTGGGAGGACAGAGAGATTGTATATGTGATGGTTGCAAGCGGTTCCGGCGCGGACGCATATATGATAGGAAAGGTAGCTGTCAGTCAGATACAGAATCTGGTGATTGCATACAGGGAGCATTTCGATAAAAACAATTTTTTCCAAAATTTGCTGTTGGATAATCTGCTTTTAGTGGATATTTACAATCGCGCGAAAAAGCTGCATATAGAGACCAATGTGCCGCGGGTCGTGTTTCTGGTGGAGGCCCGGAATGATAAGGACAATATCGCGATGGAGCTGCTGAAGAATATCTTCGGGGACCAGCCGGGCTGTTATCTCACCGCGGTAGAACAGAAAAACATGATATTTATCAAGGATGTGACGGACAACAATGCGTATATCGAGGTAGAGCAGACCGCGCAGGTGATTGTGGACATGCTCAATTCTGAGGGAATGCTGATTGCGAAGGTGGCGTATGGGACGATTGTAGACGAGCTTAAGGAGATCTCCAAGTCCTATAAGGAAGCGAAGATGGCGCTGGATGTGGGAAAGATTTTCTATATGGAGAAGCAGATTAACGCCTATAATACGCTTGGCATCGGCCGCCTGATTTACCAGCTGCCCGTTAATTTGTGCCGTATCTTTATGAAGGAAATCTTTGGAGACAATATTCCCGATGATCTGGATGACGAGGTGCTTACGACCGTGCAGAAGTTCTTTGACAATAATCTGAATGTATCGGAGACCTCACGGCAGTTATTCGTGCACAGGAATACGCTGGTATACAGGATTGAAAAGCTGCATCAGTCTACAGGACTTGATATCAGAAAGTTTGATGATGCGCTGACCTTCAAGATTGCGTTGATGGTCGTAAATTATATGAAATATATAGACTCTTTGCAATAAAGAGTGAATATCCCCCAATACGTGGACATACATTTAAGTAGTTTGTAGGCTCGCGATAGGGGGATTTTTTATGCAGTTTTTTTACATTGATTATATGAACGGAAATAAAAAGGAGCGCAATATAGGCTTTCTCAGGTTGGATAAGGAGGGGCTTCATGTGGGGCTTCACGGTGTTCCCACAC
>CAMWYL010000429.1 GCA_947178465.1 uncultured Lachnospiraceae bacterium
GGCTCACACTCTCCGATTACCGTCACCGGCTAGCAGCCAGGGCCTCTTTCATAGAGTTGCTTATAAATCTTTCCTTCATTACAGATTTCTACCTCAAGCCATGTGGAAAGCGCGTTTACAACAGAGGCACCCACGCCGTGAAGTCCGCCGGATACCTTATAACCGCCGCCGCCAAATTTACCGCCCGCATGAAGAATGGTAAATACCACCTCAACCGCGGGAATCCCTGCCTTATGATTGATTCCGACAGGAATACCGCGCCCATTGTCAATAACCGTTATGGAATTATCGGGATTGATTGTCACGTCTATCGTATCACAATAGCCTGCAAGGGCTTCATCAACGGCATTATCCACAATCTCGTACACCAAATGATGCAAACCTCTCGAAGAAGTGCTTCCGATATACATGCCCGGTCTTTTCCGAACCGCTTCAAGCCCCTCCAAAATCTGTATTTGGTCAGCTCCGTATTCTGTACTCATATAATTCCCTTACCTTTCTGAATTTCCATGCCTGATTTTATTGTTTTTAGTTCTCCTGCGTGACAGTCGCATTGGAAACCTTGAAGACCCGGTTGATTTCAAACCGATTATTGACAAACTCCTCCAGACCCGTACAAGTGATAATCGTCTGAATATCACCAATACTGTTTAACAGATAATTTTGCCGATTGCTGTCAAGTTCCGATAAAACATCATCCAACAAAAGGAGCGGGGTATCCTTGGTCATCTTTTTTACCAGCTCAATCTCTGAAAGCTTTAATGAAAGAGCCGCCGTTCTCTGCTGTCCCTGAGAACCAAATTTCCGGATATCGATTCCTCCCACGATAAAGGAAAAATCGTCCCTATGCGGTCCGCATGCCGTCTGCTTCAGCTTCATATCCCTCTCACGGCCGTTCTTCAGGCTTTCTTCAAAGTCCTCCATCAAGACATCCGGCTCATAGACAATCTTCAATTCTTCCTTACCGCCTGATAATGTGACATGAATGTCATGAATAATCTCATTCAACTGTTTTACAAAAGCAACACGCCGCTCTATAATCTTGCTTCCATAGGAAACCAACTGCGCATCCCATATAAAAAGCGTATCCTTCAGCTCAGGACGGAAATACAATTCCTTTAAAAGCTTATTTCTCTGGTCCACTATCCTGTTATAATGATTCAGATTATAGAGGTAAAAGCTGTCAAGCTGACAAAGCTCCATATCGACAAAACGCCGCCGCTCGGCAGGCCCGTTTTTAATGATGGATAAATCTTCCGGAGAAAAAAAGACAACATTTAACAATCCAAGCAACTCCGCTGCTTTTTTTATCTTCTGACCATTAATTGCAATACCTTTTGATTTGTTCTTTCTGAGATGCATATCAACACGGTTCTCAAGCCCATCCTTCAGCACATAGGTACGAATATGTGCTTCCTCCGCGTTGAAATTGATAATATCTCTATCCTTGCTTCCCTTGTGGGACTTCGTCGTGGCCGACAAATAAATCGCTTCCAGTATGTTTGTCTTCCCCTGCGCGTTATCCCCATATAAAATATTTGTCCCGCTGTCAAAATGCATTGACAGAGTCAAATAATTTCTGAAACTTTCAAGCTCCAATGACTGAATTATCATTCCCTAACTCTCACTCTACCTGTCTGAAATCTGTTTTCCTGACCGCACCACAAAGGATTGGTTATCAAAAAAGACTTCGTCATTATCCACAAGCTTCTTTCCTCTCTGAAGCTCAACCTTCCCATTTACTTTAACAAGGCCATCCTGCACGGCAAGCTTCGCATCAATTCCCGACTCTACCAAACCTGCAAGCTTCAACGCCTGTCCAAGCTTGATAAAATCATCTCGAATGATAATCTCTTCCATTTACAATCACACGCTTTCTTTTAAATTACATTAAAGGTAACCGGTAAAATCAGATAGGTATAGTTCTCCTCCTCGTCCTTGATAAAGCACGGCGCCTTTGAATTGAGAAGCTTTATCTCTACCTCCTCGTCATCTATCACCTTCAACGCATCCATCAAAAACTTCGGATCAAACCCGATCATCAGATCCTTTCCCATCTTTGTAATATCAATCTCTTCATTCAGGCTGCCGACAACAGAATTCATCTTCAACTCCATCACCTCATCCAAAATATTTAAGATAAGCGGCTTCTTATCCCCTTCCTTAATCAGAAGCGTGGAACGGTCAATACAGTTCTGGAATTCCTTTTTGTTGATTCGAACCTTTGTCTCGTAATCAGCTGCCAAAATATTATCGATTTTGAGGTATTCTCCCTCAATCAGTCTTGAAACCACCGTAGTGTTATCAAACTCAAACAGAATATGCTTATCCGTAAAGAATATATTGACGTCCTTATCCGTGTCTCCTGACAGGATCTTTGCAATTTCGCTCAACGTTTTTCCCGGAACAATGACCTTTTTTGCAGGATATGTATTTTTGAGATTGATTTTCCGCAGGGAAATACGCAGTCCGTCCGAGGAAACCACCTTTAATACATCCTCGTTGATTTCAAACAGCTCTCCCGTAAGGATTTTATTCGTAAAATTATCCGCAATGGAAAATATCGTCTGGCGGATAACCTCTCTGAGCGTAAACTGAGAAATACAAATGGACTCCGACCGCTCAATCTGGGGTAGATAAGAGAAATCCTCCCCTGATTTTCCTACAATATTAAATTGCGCTTTCTCACAGGTGATCGTTGCCTTATAGGAGTTATCTGTCTCAATCATGACTTCATTGTCGGGCAATTTTCTCACCATCTCAAGGAAGATTTTCGCATCCAGCGCAATGATTCCTTTCTCAATGATCTCGCCGTCAATAACAGTCTCGATGCCAAGCTCCATATCGTTTGCAGTAAGCGTTATCTGTCCTTTAGACGCATCCACTAAAATACACTCAAGAATGGACATGGTCGTCTTACTTGGTACAGCTTTTGAAACCGTATTGACACCGTTTAACAGATTAGCCTTAGAGCATACTATTTTCATGTGAATAACTCCCTTCCTTGTGAACTGTCCTCGGATAATGTTAAACAAAAATGCGGCAGTGCACGAAAAATAAAATAATAAATATTAATATCTTAATA
>CAMWYL010000430.1 GCA_947178465.1 uncultured Lachnospiraceae bacterium
GATTCCAATGTATATCGGAATGCATCCTCCAGTCCCACCTGCGGATGCCACCCCAGCTTCATAATTCTGTCAGTGTCCATGATGCCAAGCCTGAATGGCAGATATTTCAGCTTTTGTTCCTCCTGCTCTGCATACCTTACCTTTACCTTCCCTTTCGGGTCCAGCCCGGCAATCAGCTCCGCCAAATCCCTGATACTGATGAGATTGTCGGGATTTGCTATATTGTAATAATGTTCCTTCCCTTTGGTAAAAGCCAGGAGCATCGCACCGACGGCATCCGCCACATAAGTGTAAGTCCGTACCGCGCTTCCGTCCGTCTGCAACACAATATCCTCACCTTTTATCACGTTTCGGATAAATTCCGAAAACGCTCTTCCGTCATCAAGCGATATTCCCGGCCCGAAGGTGTGGCAAAGGCGTACCCCGACGTAAGGAATACCGTACTGTGCCTCATATGAGGCAAGCATTGTCTCACACATACGTTTCGCCTCGGGATAACATGCCCTTGCATTGTCACAGTGAAGAGGTCCCATGTCTTCCTCCCGGATGCCTTCCTCTTTTTTCCATTCTCCGTATATTTCCACGGTCGATACATACAATATCTTTTCGCTTTTCTTTTCCCTCGCAAGCTCCAACACATTATATGTCCCCTGAAGATGCCCCCGGAGAGTATCCACCGGGGTATTCGTAAAGTCCTGCGGGCTTGCCGCTCCCGCGGTATGGAATATGTAATGCACATCCCCCTCCCACCTGATGGGTCCGGTGATATCCTGCACCAGTGTATGAATGTTCGGAAGATTCAGGGAAGCTCCGAACACTTCACGGAGTTTTCTCTCATTTCTTGCAAGCGCTATGATTGTAATGTTTAAATTCCAGTCAATATCAGCCTTGCTGACCGCTTCCACTATATACATCCCAAGACGCCCCGTCGCACCCGTGACAAGAACGGTCCTGTTTCTGAACTTTTCCCAATCAACGGGGTTGTTCAGTATGATGTTTATGTCTCTCTGCTCTGCCATTTCGGGCCTCCTTACAAGCCAAACACAAATTTGTTTTCTTCCAGTTCAAGCATTGCCTTCAGAAAATAATAATCTTCCGGCGTGGTTATCTTAATGTTTGCTCCCTGTTCCTTCACCAGATGCACTTCTCCCCCGGTTCGCGCATAAACCATCGCTGCATCCAGCAGCGGCATCTCCCTGTTTTCAATGCCGTCAATTTTCCGGTAAGCCTCCGTGATTTTTCCAAGCCGGAAAGTCTGCGGCGCCGTCATGGAATAGGTATCCGACCGTTTCTTAAAATCCGACATGCCTGCCTCGTCCACGTCCGTAACCAACACCGTTTCCGTGACGGGATGTACCGTGACCGCACAGCCGTACTGCTTTGCGACACGTATGTTTTCACGGATTGCGGACAGGCTCACCAAAGGCCGTACCCCGTCATGTATCACTACGATGTCTTCATTTTCCCCTCCGCTTTCCGTGACTGCGTCAAGCCCCCTTTTCAGGCTGTCCTGTCTGTCCTTCCCTCCGACTGTCACTTTGTCTGCCTTGTTGATCCGGTACATCCGGATGATGCTTTTCATATGTTCCACGTAGCTTCCATGGCAGACAACGATTATGCGGTCAATTTCCTTACATTCTTCAAATTTTTCCAATGTGTATATGACGATCGGCTTTCCCATCAGTTTTAAAAACTGCTTGGGCATACCTCCGTTTCTCATGCGCTGGCCGACTCCGGCCGCAAGTATGATTGCATAATTCACTTCCCTGTCTCCAATTCCCTTTCAATAGCCTCACTTTAAATAGCATTCCGGTTCGTTCAGTATCACATCCGTTATCCCCTTCCGCTCCAATGCCGCTAAATCCAGCCTTGTCCCCGTCGGCTTCTCAGGATACAGATGTCCGGAAAACCATACCCTTACGGTATATCCTCGTAACTCTTCCGCAGTTAAGTCCATCCCCTGCCAGAACGGATGCAATACCGTGGCTCCACAATTGCCTTTCAGTTTATACAGACAGTCGGAAACCTTCCTGTCCAGTATCCCGATCTCCGCATCCGCATCCAACTCCCGTATCTTCGCAAGCGACTTGGCATAAAATGAAGAATATACAACCACATCCTGCAGGCCTCTCTTATGTACCTTGCCCACAATCATTTCTTCCATTCCTTCATACGGATACACGCTGTTTTTCAGTTCTATGTTCAGCCTGAGGCCTTCCTTCAGACGCGGTTCCAGCAGGTCAAAGACCTCTTCCATCGTGGGGATTGACTGGCCCGGATTACCGTCCGCATATATGTGAAGCTTCTTTATCTCCGAAAGGGTATAATCCCGTACAAATCCCGTTCCTTCCGTTGTCCTGTCCACCCGTTCATCATGGATGACAACTAGTTCCCCGTCTTTTGTCAGCTGAATATCCAGCTCAATTCCTGTCAGATTTTTTATCGCCGCTGCCTTTTCAAATGCAAGCAACGTATTTTCGGGACACCTCTGACTGCATCCCCTGTGCGCCCATATTTTCATAATGCTCCTCTTTTCTCACTCTCCAGAAATTTCCCCATAATCCCCGCCATCGCAATGGACTCTCCCCGCGTCAGCTTGAAATCACTTTTGTTATTTCCATTTATCATATTTAAAAAATCCCTGATTTCATACCGAAGCCCGTCTCCCAGAAATCGTTCCGAATATTTCTCAACCTGTGATGCGTCTTCATAATGCACTTCAAAGTAGGTCGTTTTCCACCACGGCGCCTCTACCACAATATAGCCTTTCGTACCGGCTATCAGCAGTCTTCCTTCCGATTTTACACCCAACCCACAGGTCGCCGTTGCAATCCCACGCGGAAATGTGAAGGACACCTTGGTAAATATGTCCAATCCGTTCTCATCATGTATCACATCAAACCGAACGTCCTCATATGCATTTCCGAACAGTTTAATGATTGGCAAAAGACAATAGCTTGCAAGCTCAGTAAAGCTCCCGCCAAATTTCTTATCAGAAAGCTCCCTGTTGGTTGTTTCCTCCAGCTTGGTAAAACAGGCATCTACATACC
>CAMWYL010000431.1 GCA_947178465.1 uncultured Lachnospiraceae bacterium
TTCGGGCAGTTTTTATCCAAGGAAATCCTGGATATGCCGCGGTTGGGATGTGTTAATATCCATGCGTCCCTTTTGCCGAAATACAGGGGCGCGGCACCAATCAACCAATGTATTATTGATGGGGAAAAGGAAACCGGCGTGACAATTCAGCAGATGGGAGAGGGGATTGATACCGGTGATATCCTGACGGTAAAGGTGGTTCCGATTGCCCCGAAGGAGACGGCGGAGACGCTGTACGACAAGCTTTCCGACGCAGGAGCGGAGCTTATCGTTGAGACCCTGCCACGGCTGGAGCGGGGAGAGATTACGCCGATGAAACAGGATGAAAGTCTCTCAAGTTATGCGAAGAAGCTGGACAAAGCCCTTGGGGAGATTGACTGGAGCAGGGATGCGACCACACTGGAGCGGTTGGTAAGGGGCTTAAACCCGTGGCCAAGCGCCTATACCTTTTATCAGGGAAAAAGCGTAAAGCTCTGGGACTGCGAGGTGGTGGAGACAACGCAGCCCGGCGCGGAGGCGGGAACGATTACCGCGGTGGCAAAGGACAGCTTTGACGTGGCATGCGGGACGGGGAGCCTTCGGGTGCTTGCGCTTCAGCCGGAAGGAAAGAAGCGAATGGATACAAAAACATTTTTGCTCGGCAATCCGTGGAAGCCGGGCATGCGTTTCGGAAAGGAGTAAGGAATATGCCGTATTATGGTTATTTTGACCCGACTTATATTTTGGTTTTAATCGGGGCTGTATTGTCAATGTGGGCGTCTTTTAAGGTGAATTCGACCTTTAGTAAATATGCAAGGGTGCAAAGCTATTCCGGTATGACAGGGGCACAGGTGGCGGAGGCGATTCTCCGATATAAAGGGATCCATGACGTCAGAGTGGAGCATATACGGGGGGAACTGACGGACCATTACGACCCGTCAAAGAAGGTGGTAAGGCTTTCCGACAGCGTGTACGGTTCGACCTCCGTAGCGGCAATCGGCGTGGCGGCACACGAGTGCGGACATGTCATACAGCATCATGAGAATTATGTGCCGCTGAATTTTAGGACGGCGTTGGTTCCGGCGGCGAATATCGGTTCAAAGCTCGGCATTCCGATTATCCTGTTGGGAGTTTTGCTCGGAAGCAACATGGTGCTGGTACAGATTGGGATCTGGGTATTCGCGTTGGCGGTTTTGTTTCAGCTTGTGACGCTGCCGGTGGAGTTCAATGCGTCAAGCAGGGCGCTTGTGTGTATTGAGGAGTACGGAATGGTAAGCCATGAGGAGCGCGCCAAGAGTGCGAAGGTGCTCCGCGCGGCTGCGTTTACCTATGTGGCGGCGGCCGCGGCGTCTATTTTACAGCTGCTGCGGTTGATTATGCTTTTCGGAAGAAGAAGCAATGATTAGAAAGGTTGGGCGTTCATGCAGGAGATAAACAGTCGGCTGCTGGTGCTGGAAATGCTTCTGGCAGTGTCAAAGGAGGAGCAGGGGGCGTATTCCCATGTGGTGGTGCGGGATGTGCTGGACAAATACAGCTACCTCTCCCGACAGGAGAAGGGCTTTATCAAGCGGCTTTTTGAGGGGACGCTGGAGCGGGCGATAGAGTTGGATTACTGTATGGACTGTTTTTCCAAGACGCCGTCGCGGAAAATGAAGCCGGTTATCCGTACCATTCTGCGAATGGGCGTGTACCAGATTTTGTATATGGACAGCGTGCCGGATTCCGCCGCCTGCAATGAGGCGGTGAAGCTTGCGCAGAAGAAGGGATTTTCCACGCTGAAGGGCTTTGTGAATGGTGTACTCAGAAGCGTTGCGAGAAATAAGACATCCATCACGTATCCCGACCTTTCCGTTGCGTATTCCATGCCGGAATGGATTGTGTCGCTTTGGCAGGAGCAGCTTGGCAGGGAGCAGACCAAGCGGCTGTTGGCGGGACTGCTGTCAGAGCATTCGGTGACGGTTCGGTTCCGGCGGCCTGCGACAATGGCGGAGGACATTGCGGCGGTGCGGTGCGCGCTGGAGAAGCAGGGAGGCACTATGGAAGCGCATCCCTATCTTACATATGCCTACAGGATTTATAAAACGGATGATATTACGCTGCTTCCGGGATATGAGGAAGGGGCTTTCGTAATACAGGATGTCAGCTCCATGCTTGCGGTAGAGGCGCTCGGATTGAGGGACGTGACCGCTCCCCTGCGCGTGTTGGACGTATGTGCCGCTCCGGGCGGTAAGTCCATGCTTGCGGCGGATTTGCTGGAGGCTGCGGGAATTGCAGAGTATACGGTTACGGCGAGGGATATTTCCGACAGTAAGGTCTGTATGATGGAGGAGAACTTCAAACGCTGCCGCCTGCCACGGGTTTCCGCAGAGGGGTGGGACGCCACACAGCCGGACCTGACGCTTGCGGGCAAAGCGGATATCGTGATTGCGGATGTGCCGTGCTCGGGGCTTGGCGTAATCGGCAAAAAGCGGGATATCAAATATAAAGTGACGCCAGAGTCAATGGTGCAGGTGGCAGAATTGCAGGAGCGGATACTGCGTACCGCCGTAACGTACCTGAAAGAGGGCGGCCGGCTGTTGTTCAGCACCTGTACGATTAATCGGGAAGAGAACGAAAATCATTTCGAGTGGATAAAAGACGAATTGAAACTGACACCTGTGTCATTAAATGATATGCTGCCGGAGTGCCTGCATTCAGAAACGACAGAGAAGGGATATTTGCAATTGCTCCCGGGGATACATGACACGGATGGCTTTTTTATCAGTGTGTTTACAAAGGCAATAACCTCGCGGGAATAAAACACACAGATGGTCAGTGGGGGATTACAGGTGGCGGAGGCGGAAATGCAGAGCAATAAAACGGATATCAAAACCGATATAAAATCGCTTTCCTTAGCGGAGCTTACGGTGCAGATGGAGCGACTTGGAGAAAAGGCATTTCGTGCAAAGCAGCTTTACGAATGGATGCATGTCAAGCTGGCGCGCGGTTATGATGAGATGACGAATATTTCCAAAAGCCTGAAGGAAAAGCTGGAGCTGGAGTTTACGTATACCGCTTTGTCGGAGGT
>CAMWYL010000432.1 GCA_947178465.1 uncultured Lachnospiraceae bacterium
TATCTAAAGCATTGAACCGCGCAAGCGTCTCATAAATTCGAGTTTCCCCCCGCGTGTCGCTGCTGTAGTATTTTCCATGAAAATCGCTCATATTGGTGAGATTACACTTCCCGTTTCCCGTCATCAGAAGTTTCTTCCCAACCCTATCCTTATGCTCAATAATCGTCACTACGGCGCCGGCCTCCGCGGCAGTGACTGCCGCCGCAAGCCCGCTCGCACCGCCGCCAATAATCGCAATATGCTCAGCCATTCGTTTATCCTGCCTTTCCGCAACGTCCTCAACTGCTGTAGGACTCCAGAAAATGATATACTTTCACCTCGGAATCCATATATTTCCCTTCAATAATCTCCTGCTGCACACTCTCCGGTAAATTCTGCAATATCAAATCCGTCCTGTAATACAAGGTCTCCTTATCGTCCTTATAAATACGGATTTCACCGTCTACCTCCATGATATAATAACCCTTATTCAGCGTTGAGGTATCATAGATTCGCAGTACCTTAATTCTCTCCGGCGAAAACAGCTCCAAATGCTGCGATTTAAACCCGTTCTCCTCCTCCAGTACACGCACTCTGCTGTCTTCCTCCAACGCTTCCTCCAGTTCCTCACGGTTCAGTCCGATATATTTTGCGGAGAGCTTCTCCTCCACAATGGATACCGTGCCGTCCTTCTGATCTATATCCTGATAAATGCAGACCGTGTCCTTGGTTGTAACCACAGGAACATTTTGAACCTGTGATGCGTCCGCATCATTAACGTTTGTAATAACAGAACGCTCGATTCGTTCCGCCTCCACATGCTGCACCTGACTCTCCTCCTGTATTGAATCTGCAGCCTGCTCCTTATTTTCATTTTCTCTGTGAAAACCGTCCATGGTGTGCCTTTTCCACATAAGCGTCACTACGAGCACCGCAATCATTGAACATACAAAAAATAAGCCAATCATATACCCTTTTTTCATCATCAGCCTCCATCATAAGCTACAAAATCACTTTGGCGTCTTTGATATAGTATCAGCCTATTTTTATTTTTTATGCGTTTATTTCCGGAAAGAAATCCGAACTACATCAGCTTGAATCTTTTCGCCAGCGTAAGGATAATCCCACCACCCGGCATATTTCTCAAATCCCGCTCTGTCACTCCCTTCAGCAGGATGAGTGCAGCCGCGTAAACGACCACTCCGACAAAAATACCCACAATTACAACCACTACACTTCCTATCACCTTGGAGAGCAACAGATTAATCACAACAATCACAACCCCCATAGCCACGGCAGCAATCAGCGGCGTCACAAACGTCCGCATATATTCCTGCTGATATTCCAGATATCTGCGAATGGAAAATGCGTTCAAAACGCACACTATTACCGCGAACAGGATATTCGCAAAGACAAGCGCATTGATGCCCCAATCGAGCTGCAAAGCGCCATACAGCGCCGCAATGTGGATAACAAGAGCAATCGCAGCATTCCGCACCGGTATCTGCATTTTATTGATTCCCTGCAGGACACCGTTCGTAAGCGTTGATATGGTGTAAAAGATGACCGACACCGAGCCGATATGGAGCAGTTCGACCGCCATATCTATTTCACCGCGGTACAGTGTTGTAATAATGGGACGCGCCAATACCGTAAGGCCCACAGCGCTCGGTATCGCGACAAGCATGGTAAAGCGCATCGCCTGTTCAATTTTCGCCTTTGCCTGTCCGATCTCATTACGCGCCATCAGACCGGTCAGCACCGGAACGATCGAGGAGCACATCGCGTTCGCAATCGCGATCGGCACATTCACGAGCACCCTGTACTTTCCGGTATAAACACCCAGATTATACGCCCTTACGCTGTCCAAGCCCTTTGCGGTCATCACATCATTATAGATCTTAATATCAATCACGTTGCTCAGATTATATACGGTTGTACTGAGCAGCACCGGCAATATCGTGAGGATGATGACCTTGAACAACTGTCCATAACTGTCCGCTCGTTTTCCCGCGTCACGAACTGCCCTACGCTTTGTCGAAGCCTTGTACAGCATAAAAACAAACATCAAAAACACCAATCCGATCAGCGAACCTGCAACCGGACCTATGGACGCACCCGCCGCACCATAGGATGGCGCATAGTCCTCATTATGCAGGAGTGCGCCGACCTTCTCTCCATACCGGAACAGGAAATAAGCGCCCGCAATACTTCCTATCAACACAAACACCTGCTCCAATATCTGGGACACCGCCGTCGGCATCATTGTCCCAAGCCCCTGAAAATATCCCCGGAATACCCCCATCACGGAAACAATTAACAGCGCAGGGCCAAGCACCTTGAGTGCCATCGCGCTCATCGGCTCTCCCATGATGCCGGCCAGCACATCCCCGAAAACCTCACAGACAAAAAAGGTAAGACCACCTGTCACAACCGCAAACGCCATCGCACACCGAAAAGCCCGCTCCGCGCTCTTATACTGCCGTTTGCTTATCTTCATTGATACCACCTTGGATACCGCCAGTGGCAGGCTGTAGCATGAAATTATCAGCATCATCGCATAGACCTCATAAGCAGTGGAATAATATCCGTTTCCCTTATCGCCTATGATATGCTCCATCGGGAAACGCCTTGCAATGCCTATCAGCCTTGAAAGGATGCCTGCCATGGCAAGAATGCCTCCCTGCACAATAAAATTATTGTTTTTCTTCTTCATTCCATCCTTCTCCTCAACCCGTAAGCCTACGCGCCGTCTCTGGTAATACCCAGTCTGCTTAGGATTTCCTCCTGTCTGCGCTCCATGTCCGCGGCCTCCTCCGGCTCCATATGGTCATAGCCCAGCAGATGCAGCATACTGTGGGCAATCAAAAACGCGTATTCCCGCAGGGGGGAATGACCATACTCCTCCGCCTGCTCATACACCTTTTCAACCGAGATGACAATATCTCCAAGGCAAAGCTCCCCGCTCTCAGGGTCAAAATAGTCTTCCGCCCGGCGCTCAAGCGCCGAAAAATCAGACGGCTTCCCGTAATCCACATTTGGAAAGGACAATACATCCGTAG
>CAMWYL010000433.1 GCA_947178465.1 uncultured Lachnospiraceae bacterium
GGTTTATCAGGCGGCCTATGACAGATTTGTTTCCGAGAATTGATAAACAAACAGAATGTCGAACAAAAAGGAGGATGGCACTATGAAGGTTTTGCATAAAGGCTTTGCAATCCTGTTATCGCTGGCATTGCTTTTCACGATGGCCGGATGTGGTTCGGGCAGTGGAGATAATACGGAACCGCAGATTACGGGAGTAAAAGATGGGGTTGTGGAAGCTGGGTCTGAGTTCAACGCATTGGAGGGGGTAACCGCCTCCGATGCGGAAGATGGGGATATTACTTCCCAAATAGTTATTGAATCCACCCCCGCGCTGGAATTCAAGAATGGAAAAGTAACGCCGGACAAAGCCGGTGAGTATGAGTTGGTTTACTCTGTTACGGACAAGGGCGGTGCCAAGGCGGAGGCTTACGCAACGCTTACCGTTACCAGACAGACAGGGGAACCCGTTGTCTATAAGGAATTTGATTTCGGTGCGGAGCATGCCATAGACAATAAGGGATGGACCGTGAATGTTGCAGAGAATGCCTCCGCAACCGGCGAGCTGAAGCAGGGCGCTTATGTGTTTGAGATTGCCACACCCGGCGAAGGGGATGGCGATATCCGGCTTGTAAAGTCAGGCATGGCGTTGAAGGCAGCCGATTACAGAATAAAGGTGTGGGTGAAGTCCACGGAAAATACCTATGCACATCTTATTGCAAGAGATGAAAGTACAGACGAGTGGAAAACCTTTGGAGCGGCATTCAATCTGCCCATAGGTCAGGAAATTGCTCCCTTGGAACTGAACTTCACGGTAGAAGAAGAGGGCAGCGCGGAGATAATGATCAATCTGGGGAAAATCACCCCTAACCCGGATAATCCTTCCGACACGACGCCTGATAATTTCGTCGTAACCATAGACAAGATTGAGATATACGAAATCTCAGGAAACGAGACCAGAAATCCGGTCTTTACCAATGATTTTGCCGGAGCCGGAGAGGAGAGCGTTATCGTTTCCGCCGGGGACGGAGCTGCCGCAGGGACTTCCTTTGAAGGAGATGCAGCGAAGGTAACTGTTGACGCCTATCCTACGGAAGGCGGCGTATGGAGTATTAAGGCGGACATTGCGCTGCCCGAAATCGCCATTGAACAGGGAACGAAGTATTATTACAGCTTCAAGATGAACGCAGAGAATGGGCAATCCGGCGAATGCCTTGTGGAAAGCGCAAGCCAGAGCGATGCAAACAGGGTACATTTTAACGGCTTTTCCGCAGGTGCAGGAGAGGAAATAGAGGTCAGCGGAGTATTCACGGCAGACAGTGCGGTTGCGGATCCCGTCATCAGGCTGCAGATTGGCAACCCTTCGGAGGGCGTTACATCTAACAGTATTCTGATTGACGATGTGGTATTCGGAGTAGTGGAGGGAGACCTTGAGACCGTTAAGACAATTGATGCGTTTACCGCTTACGGTGTGGGCAGTGTAAATGAGAGTAACTCTGATTATCCCTGGAGTACCTTCAACGGAACGGATGAAGACAATGAAAGGGGCGTGGGTACGATCTGGAATGAGAACGGGAGCTTTTTCTACCGCATTGATCAGGGCGGAACCACGGATTGGCTGAACAAGCTGATTTGCGGATACGGGGAAAATCCCCTTACGCTGGAAGCAGACAGCTATTATACGGTTGAAATCACCGCAAAGGCTGACAAGAACGTGTCATGTGGCTTCTATCTGAATCCTTTGGGAGGATGGGATCCCAGACTTTCGGAGAGAATAGATTTTACCACTCAGGAGCAGACGTTCAGCTTTACCACAACGGACACCTTTATTATGGACATGGATTTTGAAATGTTGTTCCAGTTTGGGTCTGAAGAAACGGCACAGCTGGGAGATGTCACCATCGAAATCTCCAATATAACGATTTATCAGATGCGTGTAAATTGATGTTTTATCAGCTTGCAGAGGGAATCCGGGTTCTCTCTGCAAGTGTAATATTGAAAGAAATGGGAAGGTGTGGAAACGGAGATGAGAAAAAGACTAATGCTTTTTTCTGCTGTTCTCTGTCTGTCAATAGCCGCCCTGCTTTGCAGCTGCGGACAGTCAGGGGTGCAGTATACAATCTGTTTTGAGGATAATTATGGCGCAGCCGGGGAGTATGACAGTCAGGTCGTTGCCTCGGGGAAGAAGATTACGGAGCCGGATGAGCCGGTAAGGGACGGCTATGTTTTTCTGGGCTGGTACAAGGATGCCGGACTGACTGAAATGTGGGACTTTGGCAAGGATAAGGTAAAGTCTGAGATAACCCTTTATGCAGGGTGGGACGCGGATACGCAGGACGAGATTACATATCCCGGCAACGACAAGGATTTTTCCGGCATGAGGACGCCCGGAAGCCAGGAGGCAGCATATGATTACGGTATATTTTTTCTGCCGGATCCGGATGGAACAAATCAGCCTTATGTGGGGGATACCATGCCGTATTATGAGGATGGCGTGTACTATATTTATTACCTGAAAGAAGGAGGAGATTCCTTTAACCATTCCATTTATCTGGCAACGACTACGGATTTTGTAAGCTATACAGAGTATGATGAGCCGGTGCTTGCGGCGTCCGTAAGCGGCGGACAGGACGGCTGGATTGGCACGGGCTCCGTGGTAAAAGTGAATGATAAATATTATTTCTTCTATACGGGTCATGCAGATGCTTCCACGATGGAATATAAGGAAAAAATCATGGTTGCAGAAAGCGACAATCTCATTACATTTAACAAAATTACAGGGTGGGAAATTACCCCTCCCGCAGAATTGGGGCAAAAGAACGATTTCAGGGACCCGCAGGCTTATTATGATTCCAAAACAGGAACGATTTCGCTTACGATTACCGCATCCCAGGGCAATGTGGCACGGATTCTGAAATATACGGTAAGTGCGGATTTGCAGGATGCGGAATATGACGGTATCATTTTCAGCAACACAGAGGGAGATTTCTGGAATCTGGAGTGCAGCGACACATTTCAAATAGGAGATAAATGGTATCTTACCTATTCCGC
>CAMWYL010000434.1 GCA_947178465.1 uncultured Lachnospiraceae bacterium
GTTTGCAAACTTTTTGAAGATAAGATATAACAGTTAATAAATGCCATAAATTATGTCTTATCAGAATTCCGGTTTTGCGGAAAGAATTATTTACATAATAACAAAATAAGTGTCACAGCATAAGGCGCATGGAAAATAAAAAATCCATGCGTCTTTTTATATGTAAAGGAGCAGAAAACCTACCGGATTAGAATTATTTTTCCATATGGAAATCTGCGAAGAATTGAGATATAATTTTCAATGTCGGGTATGACCGGCAAAGAGAGATTATTATGAAAGAGGTACAGACAATGACTGAAAAAGAAAAGATGCTTGCAGGACAGCTTTATGATCCGTCTGATCCTGAGTTGGATCAATTGCGCCTGAAAGCACGTAAACTGGCAAGACGTTATAATTTGACGGATGAGGACGAAAGCGAAAAGCAGTATGAAATCCTCAAAGAATTGCTCCCGAATACTCGGGAAATACCCGGACTGCAGGCGCCGGTATACTTTGATTACGGCTGCAATACATATTTTGGAAAATGCAGCGGGGCAAATTTTAATTTTACCTGTCTGGATGTCTGTCCCGTCCACATTGGAGATAATGTGATGATTGGTCCAAATGTTACCATTGCCACGCCTATGCATCCGTTGCTCCCCGAAGAGCGGAACTGTAGGATGCGTGAAGATGGCAGTATGTATAACCTTGAATATGCGAAACCTGTTACTATTGAAAATGATTGCTGGTTAGCCGCTAACGTGGTTGTTTGCGGAGGCGTAACAATCGGCGAAGGCTCTGTTATTGGAGCCGGCAGTGTCGTAACAAGGAATATACCGCCACACAGCCTTGCTGCGGGTAATCCGTGCAGGGTTATCAGAGAAATAACGGAAAAAGATCGGATGGAATGATTGAAAATTGTAAGGGCTTTCCGGCTTCCATGAGGCATACTTATTATTGGCTATAATATCGGTTCAATAACTGCGCGGAAATATTGATCTAATTCAGTTGGTGAATGTTTCATATGCTCCTTAATCCACCATAAAACCATTTCCACAAAGCTGCCGGAAATATGATTGACTAAAAAATCTTCCGGCAGCATGGTGTTTCTGTGGCGGTCTTGATTGACAAACTGAATCTTTATCAATTCGTTTAAACTGTCTTTGAAATATCGCAGAAAAATATCACTGCTTTCACATGAGAGCAGTCCGAGGATATTATTATCGTTTTCCTCTAAATGTTGCAAAAGGTGGCAAAACACGGATTTAGGCGCGTTGTTATCAGAATATAATCCATGTGTATGAGTACAATCAATCGCACTGTTGATAATGTGGCCAAATAATTCTTTGCAAAGTTCTTTCAGCAAATCGTCTTTTGTTTCAAAATGG
This sequence comes from uncultured Lachnospiraceae bacterium, assembly GCA_947178465.1. GTDB lineage: Bacteria > Bacillota > Clostridia > Lachnospirales > Lachnospiraceae > COE1. The sequence goes on from CAMWYL010000434.1 coordinate 1,368, forward strand.
GCGTAAAATGTACTTCGACCAATATTTGCCCCGTCAATAATTTCCTGTACCGTAATATTGTTATAATTTTTGTGTTCCAGCAGAACACCGAACGCTTTAAAAATCGCAGCCCTTGTTTTTTGTTGTCGTCTGTCCATAAAATCACCCCGTACAAAATGCGGAAAATGTTCCGTAACTTACATTATGCCTGATTTGATTATTGTTTTCCCCGGGAAAACTGATACAATACATAACGAACAATATGTTTTATAATAAACAAAGTATACAAGTATTTTGTGGGTGTGTCAAGAAAAACGGAGGTACAACGTATGTTAAAAAAAATCAATGATTTTCTGGCAGGACTTCCCATGACGATTGCAGCAGGTGTGTTCCTTCTGCTGGATTTGGTCCCACATTTGATGGAGGAATTTGGAAGGAAGCCGCTCTACCTTGCGTTCCTGCCATTTGACCCCGCATGGGTGACTGTCATCATCAGCGGTATTCCGCTGCTTTATCTGGCGATATGGAGAGTGTTTCACAATCCCGGAATCAGCAAAATTTCTTCCGCTCTTTTGATCTGTATTGCCATGTTTGCGGCGATCGGAATCGGCGATTTGTTCGCGGCAGGCGAAGTTGCGTTCATCATGGCTATTGGCGCAATATTGGAGGACATGACCACAGAGCGAGCCAAAAAGGGACTGAAAAAATTGATTGGCTTAGCTCCTACGCAGGGGCGGAGGGTAACAGGCAGCAGGGAGGAGATGATACCTGCTGATGAGATACGTCCGGACGATATTCTGCGGGTACTGCCCGGGGAAACAATCCCTGTGGATGGCGTGATCGTCAGCGGTGAGACTTCGGTAGACCAGTCCATTATGACGGGGGAATCCCTGCCCGTGGATAAGACCGTGGGGGAGACGGTATTCTGTGGAACCATCAATCGCTTTGGTGCAGTGGATATCCGCGCTTCCAAAGTGGGTGAGGATTCTTCTCTGCAAAAACTGATCCGTATGGTGCAGGAGGCTGAGGATAAAAAAGCGCCCATGGCCCGTATTGCGGACAAAGCTGCAAGCTGGCTGGTGCCGGTAGCGCTCCTGATTGCGATTGCAGCCGGACTTGCCACCCAAGACATCGTCCGCGCGGTCACTGTTTTGGTGGTTTTCTGTCCCTGTGCTCTGGTGCTGGCTACGCCCACGGCTATCATGGCGGCTATCGGCCAGGCTGCAAAGCACGGTGTTATCATCAAGTCCGGAGAGGCATTGGAAAAGATGGGCAGGGTGGACACCATTGCTTTTGATAAGACGGGTACACTCACGCATGGCTGTTTGGAAGTCAGCGATATCATTCCCTTTGTGGAAAAAACGGATGAAACACTCCTGCTGTCCATGGCCGCTTCTGCCGAGGCAAGGAGTGAACATCCTTTAGGAAAGGCTATTTCAGACTGTGCGCAAAAACGGGGCATCCCGGTTGCGGAACCCGACACATTCAGCATGACCGCCGGAAAAGGGGTCTGCGCCCGGGTGGAGGGGAAAACACTGCTATGCGGAAACGAAACATTCCTTTCAGACCATGGCGTTGCGGTTGACGGGGCGGTTTCCACAACATTGGAGCGGCTGCGCTCTCAGGGAAAAGCTTCTGTTTTGGTCGCCGAGGGGAATCGCTGTATTGGTGT
>CAMWYL010000435.1 GCA_947178465.1 uncultured Lachnospiraceae bacterium
GAGGTATATAACAGAATGAATGATATGATTGGCAATAAGACCGCTGTATTTATTTCACATAGATTGTCTTCTTGCCGATTTTGTCAGGATATTGCGGTATTCCATGCGGGCAGACTGATTCAGCGCGGCAGTCATGATGCGTTGGTGAGCGACAGGTCCGGAATGTATTATAAGCTGTGGAGCGCTCAGGCACAATACTATGAAGCAGAAAATTTTGTACATGAAGAAATTTAATGGAAATATCAACAGGGTTATGTTATTATATTGGCGGTACAAAGCGCAATTTAGTGAGGAGTCGGGCATTGGAAGATAAAGAAAAAATATTAAAAAGCGTCCGCCAATTGATGAAAGCATATGAGGGTGGTTTACCGGGCGGTGAAAAAATGCCCGAGCATGAAAATCCGGGAGTGGATAAGGGTTCAAAAGAGAATTATTTGTACTTTACACTGCCCATGGCATTGAATTATCAGAGAAATTCCTATGTTTTATGGGAATGCGCCAATAGACTTTATAGAGAGGTGCCAATGTTATTTGACTGTGCTTCGGTAGTATCAATGCCTGAAGAGGAACTGCAAGCGATTCTGGTTAAGTATAAGGTTGCATTACAGCCTAATAAGCAGCCTGTTATCTGGAAAACATTGTGTAATACTTTCGCGGAGAGATTTAATGGAGATGTAAGGAACTTCTTTTCAGATATGTGTTATGAAGTTGCCGCAATCAAAGAATATATTCGAAAGAATAAAAAATTGTTTCCGTATTTGGGTGGAAATAAAATTTGTAATTATTGGCTGTATGTTATGGAACAATACACAGATGTGGAATTTTGCGATCGGGAAAATATCACGGTTGCTCCTGATACGCATGTAATTCAGGCAAGTATAAAATTAGGCGTTATTACGGCAGAAGAAGCGAAGAACGCAAATGTTCAGCTAAAACTGGCACAACGATGGTACGAATTATTAAAAGATACAGAATACACACCAATAGATGTACATACGCCAATGTGGTTATGGAGCAGAGGAAAATTTGCCGTTGACATAATGTAAGACAAAACAGACAGGAGCCGGAAATGACAATATACAAGTCGATAGAGGGAAAACAAAAAATACTGGAATTATATGATAAGCAATTGAAACGGCTGCATACTGCATACTCGGACAAATGGGTTTCTACGTCCTTTGGCAAAACACATCTTATCGAGACAGGGAATCCGGCGGGGATTCCCCTGCTTGTTTTTCATGGTGGAAACGCGACGACTGCGTATAATTTGCTGTTTTGCGATTTCCTGATGAAGGATTTTCATATCTATGCAGTTGACACGATTGGGCATCCGGGCAAGAGCGCGGAGGTAAGCCTGTCCGCAAGAAATTATGATTATGGAAAATGGGCGGGAGAGGTGATTTCCGCGATCGGTTATGAAAGTATCCGTTGCTTCGGCGGTTCATTCGGCGCCGGTATTATAGCGAAGACAATGTGCGCCGCACCTGAGAAGGTAAAGCGTGCGGTTCTGTATGTGCCGTCTGGTATCAAAAACGCGCCGGCAATGAACAGTATGAGTATGCTGCTTCCTATGATACGGTATTGGATTACACATGAAGATAAATGGCTGAAGAAGTGTATGCTTCCAATGGCGGTAATCGAAGAAAATATAACGCAGGATATCTATGAGACGGCAAAACGAAGTATTAGTTATGCAAAGGTAAAGGCCGGAATGCCAAGTAATGTCTCGGAAAGGGCTATGAGAAGATGTAAGGCGCCCACCTTGGTAATGGCGGCAGAGAAGGATTGTCTGTTTCCGGCCAAGGGGGTACTGCCGAGGGCAGAACGCATTATAGAAAACTGTACCACTTATTTGGTTGAGGGCAGAAGGCATATGAGCAGTCTGACAGAAGAAGAAAAGCATATGATTACGGAGTTTTTGTCAGCATGAAGAAAGTGTACCGTTACGAACCTTGGTTTTTCCTGTTTTTTGGAATATTTCATTTGCATAGAATATGGGGACTTGTTGACAGGGCGTCTTATGCCGCATTTTGGATCAATGTAATGGAGAGTAAAGGATTGTTCTACTTTGCATTGATGGGGATATTGGCGGTGTTTTGTGTCCTGGGGATTGTTACATTCTTCAGGAATCGGCATAACAATTATTGGTGGCGGTGGATATATCTGTGCGGCGGTAGTTACCTGCTTTTTGACCTGTTTGCCATAGCGACCGGCATGGAATTCTGGCGCAAGCTTATTCTGAATATGTATGATATAACTGCATGGTATTGGAATATTTTGTGGTCGGCATTTATCGTGATGGGTGCGTTGGTATTTCTGTTGGGGGTTTGGCTCCTGTACCCTGCGGGCAGTAACCATAGCCCGCAGGGATAATGTACACTAAAAGGCTTCCCGTGCAATAAGCTTCTTATATGAGAACCGTTCAAACTCAGTTCTGACAGGTGTGTCACCTGCATAGGCATAAACGCCGACCATCGCTCCGGTAAAGCGTTTTCCCTTTCTGATTCCTTCATCACACAGATAGTATACATTTTCCAGAACACCAAGGCGCTCCAGTGCGCAGTCAGAACCGGCAAGCGCATAAGAGAATTCCCGTCGCAGATAGTCTGTGTCAATTTGGAAGGTTATCTTGGTATCTCCATGTGACATACATGTCATAATACTTTCCGTGATATCCTGTGAAAAGGATACATGCTCGTCCGTATCAATCTTTTCCCATACCGCAATTGTATACCGCCCGTCTTTTGTGAAAATACCGAATTTTAAGTAGGTATTCTCGTCATAGTAGCAGGTCATTCCCGCGTCCTGGCCGCTCGTCAGCGCAGAATAATCCATCGTAACCTGACAGGTAAAGACAAAGTCGGACTGCCTTCTGACCACAATGTTTTTCGCGTGCATGGAATTCAAGTCAATACGGCTTCCCTCTAAAGATAAAACGCCGTTGTTCAGCAGAATGCCGTTTTCGGTAGGCGGTCGCGGCGTCATAAAGTCCTTTGACAGCGTATCC
>CAMWYL010000436.1 GCA_947178465.1 uncultured Lachnospiraceae bacterium
ATACAAGGGTTTTTCGTTTCCTTTCCTCCCGTAGCAGCGTTATATAGCTTATCATCGTTTATAATAAAATTTTTATCACCAATATATATTTGGATAGTTCAATGACTGCCTTCAGCATTTATAAAATGATACTCCTTTCCCTACTCTACACCACGCTTATAATGTCCGTTCGTGAAGTCCTTTAACGGCGCCTCCGGAATCGGTTCCGCCTGCCTCAGCGCCTTCACATAATATTCCATGAGCGCTCTTGCCTCCGTCTCGGTCTCCGTTGTGAAATCCATCCGACAGGCGCTGCAGCCCATATTCTTTATTTCCGCAAGCCGCCCATGCAGCGACAAGGGTACGGTATTATATAATATATTATAGCAGTGATGGCAATTTTGCAAAACAGGAAATATATTTTTATATCGGTCCGTCAGCCGATAAATATTTTGTGTCGATGCAGTATTTCTGATACATTTGTCAGTTGTCCTGCGAATACAGTTCGCGGAATACATCAACGGCAGTCTGCCGTATATCAGCAGTTCCTTTTCTTCGAACCGGCCTAAATCCGACAGTTCTTTCCTGTTTAGCTCCACCGGAAGCGTGATTGTGTTTACAAAACGACGCAGAAGGGCGGACGCGGGCCGATTCCACGCATAAAGAGTGTAATCCGCGATGATTCGACCCTTGTAGTCAATGTTTGTAAGCCACTGCAGCTCCTCCGGTGTTCTTGCCAACACCACATATCGGCTATGCTCCTCCAAGGTCTTCTGATATGCGGGAAGATAACGATAAGAGCGTTTTCTCAGAATATGCGGCAGCGCAAGGCCAAGCCTGCCCTCCGTCTCCTCCGGCAGCACAGGCAGTTCTCCCCCTGTCAACAAATCGGCGTCGATATATATTCTTTTCATCTCCGGAAAGGATAATGCCGCAGCAAGCTGCCCTGCCGTCATTACCACTGCGTTCAGCGCCGGGATGCCGGTATTGACAGTCTCCCTGTTATCCGCATTATTATCGGAATCAATATTTTCTGCCGCTGCAAGCAGTATTTTATTATCCGTCACATTGATACCGGCTGCAATTTCTCTTGGTCTCACATTCCTTTGCAGTATTTCCTGCTCCAACATGGCACAGGCCTGTCGACGCAGCGCATTCAAAGCCTTGACGGGCAGAAACGAGACGTTATCCGTATCAACCTCCATCCGCTTCGCCGCAAAAACGGTATCTCCCATTTTCTCAAAACGCGATTTCAGCTCTACTGCCGTCAGCGGTCTGTTGACTGCCGGACTGACTGTCTCTCCCTCCGCCGTAACCGTCGCATCGGCACAGGAAAGCGTAAGGCACGCGGGTCTGTTTGCATGAATGTATGCTTGGCCATATACCGGCAGAGACGGTGTCCGTGAAAGATATTCTTCCCGAATCGTTTCAAAAGTCGTCTGCGAGCTGCCGGAGTAACCGGGCTCCTTTATCGTAACCATTGACCTCCCGTTATGTTGCTCATAATAGCCACTGCAAAGATCGGTTCGGGTATACAGGCTTCGAAGCAGCTCCTCATCCTGCCGTGCAATCTGATAGGGCTTTTGCGGATCTGCAAGATACGAATCTATATACTTGCGGTATATCGCCGTGACACCTGCCACATATTCCGGTGCCTTCATTCTGCCCTCTATCTTAAAGGAATCCACGCCCGCGTCAATCAGCTTCGGAATAAGCGGAAGGGTATACATATCCTTCAGGCTGAGCGGGTACAGTGTCTGCCCCTTCTCATCCGTGTAGGGGAGTCTGCACGGCCCGGCACATCTTCCACGGTTTCCACTTCTGCCGCCGATAACGGAGCTGAGCAGACATTGTCCTGAATACGCGTAACACATGGCACCGTGGATAAAGGCCTCTATCTCAAGACCTGTCTGGTCTTTAATATCGTGTATTTCCTCCAGCGAAAGCTCTCTCGCCGGAACAACACGGCAGACGCCGAGATTTTTTGCAAACGCTGCACCATATACCCCGGTAATCGTCATCTGTGTACTCGCATGAAGCGCCAAATCCGGAAATGTTTCTTTTAGTGTTTGCAGAACACCGAAGTCCTGAACAATCACACCGTCAAGCCCCGCTTCATACAACGGGCGGATATAAGGAATCAGTGTGTGCAGCTCTTTTTCCTTGACAAGCGTGTTCACCGTAAGGTATATCCGTCTGTCAAACAGATGCGCAATTCGGAGCGCTTCTTTTATTTCCTCTTCCGTAAAGTTTCCGGCATATGCGCGGGCTCCAAATTTGTCGCCTCCGAGATATACCGCGTCTGCTCCTGCGTTTATGGCTGCCCGGAAACAGGAGAAGTCCCCTGCCGGTGCCAGTAATTCCACCTTTTTGCTCATAAATTTCCTACCGTATAAAAGGCTGTCACTGCTACGTGACAGCCTTATGTTACTTTTTGTTTTTATATTCTTTAAGCTCTGTTTCAAGGCGGACAATCTGCTTTGCGTTCTCGTTCAGCTCGTCCTGCGCCTCCTTCAGCGACTTGTTTGTATTATCCAGCTTAAGCTGTGTTGCGATCAGCTCATGCTTCAAATCATAGAGCTCGTTTTCCTTTGCCTTCAAATCCTGCTCCAGCAGCTCGGTCTGGTTCTTGGTCTTAAAATAATCGTCTGCTATGTTGAGCTGCAGCAGCATGTTCTGTGTGTCTACAGGCTGGCGTTTAAAGCTGTCCATTTTGTTGTATTCAATTAATTTATTATTGATGTAGGTAGCAACTTTTTGAAGATATTCCGCACTTTCATTGCCGCTTACCGTCAATACCTTTCCACCGATAATAACTTCTGTATCTGTTTTTGCAGACATATTCATGCCCCTTTCTCCAACCTGTCAGTCATTACATCATGCGTACTTACTTGATTATATCAAATCACTCCGGAAATTCAAGTCCCAAATGGCGATAAGTAAGCTCCGTCACCATCCTGCCGCGCGGCGTCCGGATGATCAATCCGTTCTTGAGAAGATATGGTTCATAAACATCTTCAACCG
>CAMWYL010000437.1 GCA_947178465.1 uncultured Lachnospiraceae bacterium
GTATCGGGCTGTTATCCTGCTTTATGGTATCGGATGAGATACGGATGCGGACAAAATCCTGCAAAGGGGATTCGCCGGTATTGGAATGGCAGGGAAAGCCGGATGGCACCTATACAATCAAGGAACTGCCGCAGACGACATTGGGGGATGGGGAAATGGCTTTCGGGACACAGGTGATTTTGGAAGCCAAGCCTGGCAGGGAGAATTATTTTACGGAAAAGGTCATCCGCAGGCTGCTTACATACTACGGAATGCTGCTGCCGTTTCCCGTTCTTGTCCGGATACGGGGAAAGGAAGAGCAGATTAATCCCATCTATTTACCGTGGGAGGGGCGCAAGACAAATAAAAGCGAGCTGATGCTGTTCGGGCAGATGATGTTTGAAGAACAGTTTTTGGACTGTGTTCCTCTGCGCAGCGAGCAGGGAAATGTCTCAGGTGTGGCATATATTGTAAAATATCCCGTGCTGCCGTCGGCGAAGGGCAGCCATCGCATTTATCTCAAAAACATGCTACTGACGGAAAAGGGGGACAATCTGATTCCGGATTGGGCGGTATTCACCAAATGCATTATCAATGCTACGGATTTGCGGCCGACAGCTTCCAGAGAAGGCTTTTATGTGGACGAGGTATTGGAGGAAGCCAGAGAAGCGATTGAGGATGCCCTGATTGATTATATTGCCGATATGGCAGAGGGAAACAGGGAATTGTTTGATACGTTTTTCCATATTCACAGACTGACACTGATGTCACTTGCACTTGCAACACCGAAGCTGTTTGAATTACTGGTGGATTACTGTGAGTTTGAGACGACAAGAGGAACGCAGAGCGGCTACGATTTGCGCTCCTGCGGGGAACCGCTTGTCTATGCACCCACGGCGGCAAAATATAAACAGCTTTCTCAGCTCTTTTTTGCCCAAGACAAGCTTCTGATTAACGTATCCTATGTCCATTCGTTGGAGCTTCTGGTCAGGCTGGGACAGGTCTATGATTTGGAAGTCCGTGTGGTGGATGATTGGAGTGTGGATGATCTGATGCAGGATTTGACGCCGGATGACCAGGACGAGAGCTTTGCGTTCCAAAAGGTGGCAAACAGGATTTTGAAGAGTTATGACTGTCGGGCGGAGCTGAAATATTTCTCGCCTCATAATCAACCGACCTTTTACCTGATGGACGAAAAGATTTTGTTAAAGCGTCAGATTGCAGCTTCCCGTTCACAGGCGGATTCCATGTTCTTTCAGATGCTGGATGCCTTTGCGTCAGAGATACCAAGCGATACGGCGGCTGTTTTGTATTTCAATTACAATAATCCGCTGGTGAAAAAGCTGGCGGCAGTAGAGTCGGAAGCGGATTTGAAGATTTTGGTGGAGATTTTGTATGTACAGGCGTTACAGATTGGGGGATTTGTGTTACACAATAACGAATTGGGAATGCTGAACCGCAACATCCTGACGCTGATGGAAAGGGGACTTTCGGATGAGTGAGGGAAGAATGGAGGATTTTTACAATCCGGAGGAATTGAAACATGCCTATGATAAGTTGGAGCATGGCAAGGCCAGAGCAGATGCCATCCGTAGTGCAATAGAGAAGGCAGATGCCCATGAGGATACCGCCTTCCGGATTTATTTCCGCTTGGAGCTGTGTGAGGAGTCTGAGTTTTATGGGGACAGCATGGATATGTTGGTCGTTTTCCCGGAGGTGCTGGCGATTGCTGACCGTTATCCTGATACCCCTTCCACCTGTTTTAATAAGGGCTATAAGGATGCGATGGATCATATTTTGTGGGTATATAAATGGATTTTAAGCACTTGCAGCGAATTTTATCAGATTCCCATGGCAGACTGCATGAAATTTTTTGAGGATTTCAAGAGGCGCAGTCAGGCGTATGGGTATAATCTGCGTCCCTATTATGAACATTTATATGATTTTTACGACGGAATCGATCCTGCGAAGGCTGAAGAGGCATTTCATGCCTTCGAGCAGCTTCCTCGGGATGGGAACTGCAACTGTAAGGCCTGCGAACGTAATGTCACGGTCAACTTTTATTTGAAGGGCGGACAGTTGGAGCGGGCGCAGGAACTGGCAGAGGACATAGAGAACTTTACACTGCGCTGTGGGAGTGTAAGGCAGGCGGCTTGGCTGCGGCTGAAGTCACATTATATGAGTCATTGGCTTTCGGAAGGAAAGTATGAGGAGGCAGAGAAATACTGCCGTATTCTGGAGCGTCAGACTACGCGGAGGACGGAGTTCCAATGTTGGGATGATTTCCTGCACTGCTATACCTATCGGGATATGGGAAAGGCGCTGCGGATTTATAAAGCGCATTGGAAGGATTGGCAGGAAGAACGAAACCCCTTATCGATTTATGGCATCAACAAAAATATAGCGCGCTTTTTTAAGAAGCTGCAAGAGGAACGGAAAACGGGTACGATAAAGTTGCCTCTGGATGCGTCGTTTCCTCTGTACCGGGAGAGTGGGCAGTATAAAATCGATGATTTGTACCGGTATTATTATGGCAGGGCAAAGGAAGTGGCGGAGCGGTTTGACCAAAGAAACGGTTCGGATTATTACCGGAATAATCTGGTGGAGGATCTCTCCATAATAGTGTGAGAGGAAGGAAACAGGCAGGAGAGAACGTATGCGGAATAAAAGAAGGATGTTCGCGATTATGATGCTGTTCATGGTTTCGACGGCTTTCTCCGGGTGTGGAAGAGAGGCTCCGGCATCATCGGAAAAAGCTTCGGCAGTGGTGGGAAGTCTTGTTATTGACTATGCAAGTCGATTTGATGTCCGGGCGGTAACGTCGAACATTATGGTACGAATCGAAGCGGTCAGGGAGCAGGAAGCACAGGCGGCAGCGGATAACGCTTTAGAGGTGGTGTTTACGATACCGGAGCTGCGGGCGAAGGGGCAGAAGCTTTCTGATTTTATCCCGGAGGGCTGGGAGCTGATTGATAACGTGACGCTGGATTTTAACAAGGATGGACTTACGGATTATGTCGGGG
>CAMWYL010000438.1 GCA_947178465.1 uncultured Lachnospiraceae bacterium
GTCTCCATTGTTACCAGAAACGGTGTTCCTGTAGTGAAGGCAGGGGATATCGTGGAACAGGGACAGGTACTCGTGGAAGGGCGCGTTCCGGTCTATGATGAAAGTCAGAGCATCGTAAATTATCAGATATATGACGCGGATGCGGATATACGGATACAAACGGCCATCAATTATTCTGATCAAATCGCAAAAATCTATCCGGTCATGCAGTATACAGGCGCTAATACGCACGCACATTTTATCGAGCTGTTCGGCTATCATTTTGACAGTCTGGGTTTCCAAAATTGGCTTCGGGGCGGGCAGACATTATCCTGTGAAACAATCACACAAAAACACCAGCTTGTTCTGCTGGACAATATTTATCTTCCTATTTACTATGGAGAAATTAACAGAAAAGAATACTATTTGCAATATCTTGCATACACATCGGAGGAAATGAAATGGAAATTGACAGATAATTATGAGAAATATATTTTATCTTTAAGTGAAAACGGGGTACAAATTGTTGAAAAAAATGTTAAAATAGTACAGAATAGAGATAATATGGAAATGCAGGGAGAAATTCTTGTTGTCAAGTCCACCGGGGAATCCGTCGATATTCCGATGGGGAAAATTGACAGCATAACAGATGCGGGAGCAGAGGAGTAAAAATTGGGAGATTTTCAGGTCAGCATACAAATAGCGGCAGAGCACATGCAGAATATTTTCGGCAGCAATGACGCGTATATCAGACAGATAGAAGAGGATTTAAAGGTCGTTATCACGGATCGCAACGGTGAGGTGCGGATTTCCGGCGAGCAGGATGCGGTAAACAAGGCGTCAAAGCTTATGAAGGAGCTGGTAGAGCTTTCCAAGAGAGGGACCGCGATACAGGAGCAGAATGTATCCTATGGGATCGAACTGTCAAAGGAGAATGATGCGGAGACGCTTCTGGAAATTGATGCGGACTGCATCTGTCATACGATTGCGGGAAAGCCCATAAAGCCCAAGACAAGAGGGCAGAAGCAGTACATTGACGCGATACGGGACAAAATGATCGTGTTCGGCCTTGGGCCTGCGGGTACCGGCAAGACTTATCTTGCGATGGCGATGGCAATCACTGCCTTTCGGAATCACGAGGTAGAGCGCATTATTCTGACAAGACCCGCGATTGAGGCAGGGGAGAAGCTCGGCTTTTTGCCCGGGGATTTGCAGAGCAAGGTAGACCCTTATCTGCGGCCGCTCTATGACGCACTCTATCAGATTATGGGAGCTGAGGGCTTTCAGAAGAATATGGAGAAGGGACTCATAGAGGTCGCACCGCTTGCCTATATGCGTGGACGGACGCTTGACAATGCCTATATTATTCTCGACGAAGCGCAGAATACGACGCCTGCACAGATGAAGATGTTTCTGACTCGTATCGGATTTGGTTCGAAGGTGATTATTACCGGGGACGCTTCGCAGAAGGATCTGGCGTCAGGTGCGCTCTCGGGTCTTGATGTGGCGGAGCGGGTTCTCGGGAAAATCAGCGATATCGCGTTTATCCGGCTGACAAGCCGTGACGTTGTCCGTCATCCGCTGGTGCAGAAGATTGTCAAGGCGTATGAGGATTATGAGAACAGAAATAACGACACACGTGTCAGAACTGCTCGCAAAAACGGATCCTCACTCAGAAAGTCAAAGTAGGTATGCGAATGAAGAAAAATGAAGAAGCCGTATGGCAGAAAATTATATGGATTATCCTTATGATATTGCTGACTGTCCTGATTATCGGGGTGGCGGCTTATTTCTATGGGAAATCCTTTCGGGATATATTTATGCTGTTGTTGATTGTGGCGGCTGCTTTGGGAGCTGTCCTTTTCTCATTGCTTCAGTCCAATATATTCGGTACGCTGCATTATGACAATGGAGGACATTACGGACGTTTTGTGCTTACCTTTATCGTGAGTGCGGTCGTCTGCTGTGCGTTGCCGTTGCTGCCAAATGACGGTTGGGCGGTTCCGCCGCTTGCGCTTGCGCTGACACTGTTCTCCAATACGGTTACGGGATTGTTATCCTATTCACTGCTGCTTGGCATCTGTGTGTATTTTTCGGCGGCGGACATGTTGATATTCCTGTTATATTTTTTGATGGGCTGTCTGTTTGCCGTACTGTTTGAGCGGCTTGATGAGGCATATCGGACAGGCGCGCCGATGTTCATCGCGACAATGGGGTATACCGTTGGCGTTATCGGGAAGTCGGTATTCGAGAACCACGGGGCATTGACGGCAGATTTGTTTATCATGCCGATTATTAATATTTTTATTTCTTTTATACTGTTGCTGGCGGTGCTTCGGTTCTACTGCGCGTCTGTTGTTGACAAGGAGAAGGAAGGGTACCTGCTGATCAATGATCAGGAGTACAGGCTGCTCGCGCAGTACAAGCAGGAGGACAGACAGCTCTACTACAATGCGATACACACGGCGTACTTTGCGGAGAAGACGGCCCGTCTTCTGCATATGGATGTGGATTTGGCCAAGAACGGCGGGTACTATCACCGAATTATCGTTTCCGAATGCAAAAAGCAGGGAAAGACGTTGGAGCAGATTTGCGAGAAGCACAAATTTCCGCCGCAGGCGATTCGGCTCTTGCAGGAATATAATTATAAGTCCCAGAACATGAAGCTGCGGGAGACGGTTGCGGTATATCTTGCCGACAGCGTGGTATCCTCCATTATGTATCTGCTTGGCAAGGAGGATGGGAAAAAGGAGGATACGGATTATGGGAAGGTAGCCATTGCGATCGTGCGCAGGAAGATTGACAGCGGTATCCTTAATGACAGCGATATTTCACTTTCGGATATCGGAGGAATGGAGAAAATATATACAGGAGAGAAATTATATTATGACTTTTTGCGTGGTGAATGAGACCGGGCGGGAGCTTCCCTTTGATGCGCAGGCTGTCGCAGAGCAGGTAATTATGGAGGCGCTTGCATATGAGGACTGCCCGTATGAGGCGGCGGTGGATGAG
>CAMWYL010000439.1 GCA_947178465.1 uncultured Lachnospiraceae bacterium
ATATGGTATATTCCCAATTGACAATGGAAATAAAAGGTGCTAGCCTTAAAAAGGAAAAATATATGAGAATTGAACCGGTATTCCGGGAATTCTAAAGAGGCCGGAAGGAGATGAAACGGAGGTCGGGCCGGTTGCCCGATTTGAGGAAAAGAAAATGCTGCGGCAAAAGCAGTGGCAGGAGGGAGAAGATATGAGTAGTAAGCAGAGAAGGCTTAGCATTATCGTGTTTGTCAGCATTGCAATTGTCTTGTTTGCAGCTGTCCTTCTGACAGGACATTCCGGAGAAAAGCAGGAGACAATCAAAGAAGTGATGCGGGATGCTGTGCTGCACGAAACAGGCAGAATTAATTTTTTCAATATTAAAGCCGTAAATCCGGGACTTATTTCTGCCGTTACAGTGACGGTTACAGTCTTGATTGCAGCCGCAATCATCCGCATTTTTGTGATTCCCGGATTTAAGTATGTTCCGGGAAAATTTCAATTGCTGCTTGAGGAACTGGTTTCCTTGTTTGACGGATTGGCGAAATCCAACAGTCCGCATAGAAACGGCTTTTTGGGTGCATATGTATTTGGCGCCGGAGTTTATATTTTTGTCGGCACATTATTTGAGCTGTTTGGTTTTCAGGGAATTACCACAGAAGGTGTATCCATTGCACTTCCGGCTCCATTATCCGATATTAACGGGGCGATTGCATTGGGATGCCTTTCCTATGTGGTCATATTATCCGGAGGAATTGTCGGTAACGGGATGCGGGGAGTAGGAAGCACGCTGAAGGATTTTTCTTTACCGATTTCCATGAGTTTCCGTTTGTTTGGCGCATTACTGAGCGGACTTCTGGTAACGGAGCTGGTGTATTACTATATCCACCTGAGCTTTGTTCTTCCGGTGGTGGTAGGAGTTCTTTTTACAATTCTTCATGCATTGATACAGACGTATGTATTGACTATGCTGACGGCATTATTTTATGGCGAGGTTTCAGAGCCGCACCAAAAGAAAAAAATATAGGAGGTATACAAAAATGACGAATAAGATGGTAAGAAAGGGAATTTGTGCAGCCTGCATGATGGTTATGCTGTTTTTGTTTCTCGCAAAGCCTGTTTATGCAGCGGAAGGAACCGCAAACGGGCAGGCAATCGAAGCAGTGGAAAATGACGGATCTACAGGAGACCGGGCTTTGGCAGCAGGGGTGGTAGTCGGTCTGGCAGCCGCTGCAGGTGCGATCGGTATGGGTATGGCGATTTCCAAATCTGCGGAAGGCATGTCACGCCAGCCGGAGGCAGAAGGAAGCATCAGAACAACCCTTATGCTGGGATTGGTATTTATAGAGACTGCAATTATTTATGCCCTGATTGTTGCAATTTTGATTATATTTGTCATGTAAAGGAAGGTGAGTACAATGAATATTCCATTGAATATTGATTGGCAGCAAATATGTCTTCATTTGTTAAACTTCACAATCCTTACGGCAGGGTTGTACTTTCTGCTCTATAAACCGGTAAAGGACTTTATGGACAAAAGAGCCGCTCATTACCGTGACATGGACCGGGCGGCAGAAGCAAAGCTGGCTGAGGCAGAAGCGTGCAAAAACAGTTGCAGGGAGAAAATGCAGGGAATCGAAGCGGAAATAGCAAAAAAAGAAGAGGAAGCTGCCCAAAAAAGAACACAGATAAATGAAGAGGAGCTGCAAAGAGCAAGAAAGCAGGCAGAAGAAATTGTTCAGAATGCCAAGGCGGAAGCGGCGAAGGAGCATGAAAGGATGCTTGAAAGCGCCAGAAGAGAGGTTACGGATATGGTGACAATCGCGGCGAAGAAGCTGCTCCTTGAGTCTGACGATTCAGAGATTTTTGATCAGTTCCTGTCATCATCGGAGGGGAGTGTGGGAGATGAATAGCCGCAATAATGAAAAGGACAAGGCGATTCTATATTCCCAGACACCACCGGATGAAAAGCAAAAAGAGAAGTTTATCGCTTTTCTGACCGAAAAATATCAGTCTGAAATCCCGCTTGAATGGGTTCGGAGCGAGGATATCCGTAAAGGCTTCAGGCTTGTAGTCGGTTCAGAGGTTTATGATTGGAGTGAAAGCGGCAGATTTGCGCAGTTAAAAGATATGCTGGCAAAGTCTGTTGCCGGTACCGGAAATATTATAGCCTTGATGAAGGAGGCCTTGGACGAGTGGACTCCGGAAGCCATCGCCGAAGAGATTGGAACCGTGGACACGGTTGGAGACGGGATTGCGGTGGTCACCGGTCTTGACCATGCGTTTTATGGGGAAATACTGACATTTCCAAGCAGAGTGAAGGGCATGGTACAGGACTTGAGAAAGGGTGAAGTCGGATGTATCCTGTTTGGCAGTGACGAGGAAATCAGCGAAGGCGACATTGTAAAAAGAACGGGAAAAATGGCAGGAATGCCGGTGGGAGATGAATTTATCGGGCGAGTCGTCGATGCGTTAGGCTCTCCCATCGATGGAAAGGGTGCAATCAAGGCAGACGGCTACAGTCCGATTGAAGCTGCCGCTCCAAGCATTATCGACAGACAGCCGGTAAATGTACCGCTGGAAACAGGATTGCTCGCAATCGATTCCATGTTTCCCATTGGACGGGGACAGCGGGAATTGATTATCGGGGACAGACAGACCGGAAAAACAACGATTGCCGTGGATACGATTTTGAACCAGAAGGGAAAGGGTGTCATCTGCATTTATGTTGCGATTGGACAGAAGGCAAGTTCGATTGCGCAGCTGGTGGAAAATCTGCGGAAACGCGATGCCATGAAGTATACCATTGTGGTGAATGCTTCTGCCAGCGAGTCGGCGCCTTTACAGTATATCGCTCCATATGCGGGGTGCGCATTGGCCGAATATTTTATGAATCAGGGCAGGGATGTGCTGATTGTTTATGATGATTTGTCAAAGCATGCAATCGCATACCGATCCCTGAGCCTGCTGCTGGACCGTTCACCGGGGCGTGAGGCTTATCCGGGG
>CAMWYL010000440.1 GCA_947178465.1 uncultured Lachnospiraceae bacterium
ACTGATAAACGTAGAAATTATAGTAAAAATGGGGGATTCGCGCCCATTCCAAATCTATCTGCTTATCAATAACAACATCATCGCCAAAGTACAGCCGGATTAAATCGTGGTATACCTTGCAGGCGGTTTCAGCGTTAATGCTTTCCCCATTCTGAATCAGCTGGCTCATTTTCAGCTCGAACTCCGCGAACATGGTCTGGCGGTAGAGCGTGGTCCGAAACTGCTCCAGGAAGTAGTTGATCAAATAAGCGCGTTCCTTTTTATCGGTGGTCTTTCCCAACAGATACTGCATTAAGAGCGCCTCGTTACAGGTCGATGCCACCTCGGCGACAAAAATCCCGTACTCCGCGTCGATAACCGGCTGGTTCTTATTGGAAAGGTAGGAGTGTATCGCATGTCCCATTTCGTGGGCTGTGGTAAATTCGCTGTCCAAGTCGTTCTTGTAATTTAGGAGCACCAGCGGATGTACGCGCGCACCACAGGAATATGCGCCGCTTCGTTTGCCGGTATTCTCATAAATATCAATCCACCGCTTTTCAAAGCCCTCGTCAAGAATCGCGATATAGTCTTCTCCCAGAACGGAGAGCGCCTCGCGGATATCTGCCTTTGCTTCCTCAAACGGAATGGTTCTTACGGCCTCTGAAACGACCGGTACATACAGGTCATACATATGAAGCTCATCGACCTGCAGAAGCTTTTTCCGGAGGCGGACATATTTGTACATGGATTCCATACTGTCGTGAACCGCTTCAATCAGGTTGTAATACACCGTGGAATCGACATTCGTATTGTCGAGCGCGGCAGCGAGCGCGCTGTCGTATTTGCGCATATTTGCGAAAAACTGCAGCTGCTTCATCTGCGCGGAGAGAAGCGCCGCGGAAGTATTCTTCAGGCCCTTGTAGGTCCTGTACATGGACTCGAAAGCGGATTTTCTGACACTTCTGTCAGGATTGTGCATCAGCGGAATGAAGCTTGCCTGTGTGACGGGAAAGCGTCTTCCTGCAATATCCGTAACAGAGTCAAAGGTTATGTCAGCGTTATTTAAAAGTGCGAAAATATCATCCGGAGCCTGCGCCAGGTCACCGGCGGCGGCAAGGATTTTCTCCTCTGCATTGCTCAGGATATGTGCTTTTTTTCTGCGGATATCATTGAGGTAACGGCGATAGACCTCCAAATCGGTTTCCTCCATAAAGAAGTCTTTGAGCTTCTCGTCAGGTATGGAGAGAATTTCAGGCTCCGCAAAAGCGGTTGCGGAGGATACGGCAACGAATATGCCTGTCGCCTGGTCCTTAAAGCCCTGATAGACAGCGTTCTTGGTGTCTTCGTCCGCCTTTGTCATCGCATAGTTTGCAAACCGGTCGAGCCGGACAATGACATCATCCTGCAAATTCAAAAAGGCCAGAAGCTGTTCGGCACTGTCTGCCAGCGTATTCTGAAAGGCCTCCAATTGGGGCATCATTTTCTTTATTTTCTCTAAATCGGCTTTCCAGTCTTCGTCAGAGGCATACAAATCCTCGACTGCCCAGGTAAACTCCTTGGGGACCTCGCTTCTCTGGTCGAAGCCGGAAATCTCTTTTTGCGTATCACTCATATCGAATCCTCCTCATCATAAGATACCTTCAATCGATAGGGTATATGATTTTTGTCAATTGAAGATATCTTTACTGTATCATTTCAGGGGAAAATGTGCAAGACACTAATGTCATTGGCTTAGGGAAACGCTGATTTAATCAGTGCTTCCTTAGAACGGCCAGCATTTCCTCTTTGCCAAGGAAGCTCTCCGGAACAATGTCGCCGTATTCGTCGGTAATTCCAAAGCCGGCAAGTATTTCCTGATATGCTGCCTCCTCAAGCTCTTCCCCCATATGGTAATAGCGGGTAATGCCCTCTCCCGTATAGTTTCCCGCTTCATCATATATGGCATTGTAGTCATAGCTTAGCACAGGCATCGTATCATCCGTAATCGTGTTGTCTGTGGAGACCTGATAGTAATATCGGCCGTATCCTCCCTCGTCACCGCCACCGTTCCAACGCGCAAACGCGACGATGATGCCGCTGCGTTCAAAATAAGTCATTTCCACTGTGGAAAAGGCATCGGCGATACAAAACAGCGCATTATCCTTCACAGTATAGATGGAGTAGGCGCCATAATAGCCGTCATAAACAATCAATTCCGGGATATCGTCGTTGTCCAGATAAATCAGCGAAAAAGAAACCGGGTCGGTGTTTTCCGTGACAGCCTGCGTATAGATTGTGCGGTATGGGTCAGGCGAAGCCTCGACTGCTTCGGCTGCGGGCGGTTGGGTTTCCGACTCGGGAGCAGGGGGGACGGCCTCCTCAACCGTGGCCTGCGGCGTTTCTGCCGCCTCCGATGTACTGTTTGCGGCACCCGATATTTCGCTCCAATTGATTACGGGCGGAGGCTCCGCAGTCCCTGTTCCATTGCCGCTTGCCGCACCGCAGGCAGACAGCAGCATTGGAAACAGGCAAAAGATTGTTATAAAAAGTGTTCGTTTCATTTCCGGTTCCTTTCCTTTTTAGTTCAGTATTTTATGGCATTTTTCCGTATAGCGGATAAAGGCTTGTATATCGCTGAGCAGGCCGTCCCTTAACTCTGCGGCTGTGCGGAGGGCAAGGTCAAACTGCTCCTGTGTGATATCCTTTTGGCGTAAGGCTTCCTCCAATTCATCCATATCATCTGTTTTGATTTCGCCGTTTGGATAAACCACTAAATCCAAATACAAGTCGTCAAAATAAGGAATGCCGTCCGCATCTGTTCCCTGTTTTGCAATCATGTCAATATACCATACCAAAATATCATTTTTCTCGTTCATCATGGCGGTAATGCAGTAAAAATCATTTTGCGGCAGGATAGAAAGCCATTTCAGCCCGCTGTCGCAAACCACAATCTCCTCGCCGTTAAATTTCCACTTTTGAACCTCGCTGACCTCTTTGATTTCAATAAGCCCGATATAGCCT
>CAMWYL010000441.1 GCA_947178465.1 uncultured Lachnospiraceae bacterium
AAGAAGTTCTAAGTTCCACACTGAAGAACGCCTAAAATACGGCGTTCTTCCCATTGATGATTTGTGCTGTCAGGAGGCAGCATGGAGGTTAGTGTGAAATTAAAATTTCACCATCCTGATTTGTATGCCCGCAAATGCGGGCGTATGGGAGTTAGTGTGGGAGAAAACAGGTGGTATGGAACGTAGTAAGAAAATTATTCAGGTCAGTGTGATTGGAATTGCAGCGAATATTATATTAGTCGCACTCAAGGCTTTCGTTGGAATTATTACGGGTTCTGTCGCAATTATCATGGATGCGGTGAATAATCTGAGTGATGCATTGTCTTCCGGTATTACCATTATTGGAACAAAACTTGCGGGAAAAGCACCGGATAAAAAGCACCCGTATGGCTACGGTCAAATTGAATATGTCAGTTCTGTTACGATTGCAGTCATTGTTTTACTGGCAGGATTGACATCTTTTAAGGAATCACTTAATAATGTCTTTCACCCGGTGACAGCGGATTATACGATAGTTTCCATGAGTATTATTGCGGCTGCTGTACTTATCAAATTTGTACTTGGAAGATATGTAAAAAGTCAGGGTGAAAAATACAATTCGGAGTCACTGGTTGCATCAGGAACCGATGGGATGTTGGACGCTGCCATTTCATTATCTACACTGATCGCAGCGGCAATCAGCCGGCTGTTTCATATCAGTATTGAAGGCTGGCTTGGTATCGTCATTTCTATAGTGATTTTTAAGGCCGGCATAGAAATCTTAATGGAGAGCTTAAGCGGAATTATCGGTGCAAGGATTGATAGTGAATTATCAGTAAAAATAAAACAGCATATTTGCAAATATCCGCAGATCAACGGGGCATATGATCTGATACTTCACAGATATGGCCAGGAGCGTATTATTGGTTCTGTCCATGTGGAGGTTGCAGATAATATGACAGCAAAGGAATTGCACCGATTGTTCCATAACATTAGGGAAGATATATACTTAAATTATGGCATTATACTGACAATAGGCATATATGCATCCAATACAACCGATGATTTGTATGTACAAATAAAATCGACAATATCCAAGTTGATTCAAGATTATCCGGAAGTCTTGCAAATGCATGGGTTTTATGTGGATACAGAGAAAATGGAAGTGTCCTTTGATTTGATTATTGATTTCGAGTCAGATCGAAAGCTGCAGATCAGAGATGAAATTGTAAAAAGTGTGTCCGGCACTTTTCCACAATATAGGTTTCAGGTTATTTTGGATAATGATTTCAGTGACTGATTTAGCGAAAAAACAAAGAACCATTTTCCCTCGTCTATTGCATTTTTTAATGGTATGAATTAAACTATACATATTATGAAAAATCAAATGAGGGGTACTGCATATTATGAACGAAAGCAGCTATGAAGAGTACAAAAAAAATCTGTTTCGTGACCAAAAGAAACATGATTGTCTTCGTGGCGGGAAAGTCCGGCTTGTAATCGGATTATGTCTGTTATTGTACACCCTGTTTATTCTGCCGCTCCATGCAGACAATGTCAGTGAGATACGTGGAGATGAGCTGACAGCCGGAAAAGCTTTTTATCCGGAAAAAGTTTATTATTTTGAAAATTTGCAGCTTCTGCACGTTAAGACGGATACTGACGATGAACGGGTTTACTGTATTGCGAAATTTCTCGATTGTGATCAAAACGATTGGATCATTTGCTTTACTCCCGGAAGAAATAAACAACCGGTGGAACAGATAAAATTATCAGGTTCTCCTGAAGGCGAGCTTAATCTGACGATAAGCGGATACTTTCTGTTGGAATATCCGGAGGAGCTTCCTTTCGCGGCAGATTCTTTTTATACAGTACATGGCCGCAAATACGCTGATGCGGAAGGGCAAAATATGTTGGGCCTGAATGCGGAATACCTGTGTAAAAGTGATGACAACTATACGCTGCAGGCGCTCCTGCGTCCCGGTATCCCATTGGCCGGCTTCATATTTGGTATGTTTGGAGTCATATCCGGTGGTATTGTGTTGCTCCAGAATCGGTCTCGCAAAGCAGTCTGAGCAGGAAATAAGAAGAAATATCAGCAGAATACTACTGATATCAGGTAATATAAAATGCCGCTTGTGCGGCGGAACGGAGTAAAATATGATTGCATCCACAGAACACAAAGACTATCAGAAATTGTTGAAGAAAGGAAACGGAAGTATCCTGAAAGCCATCCGCACCGACAAAGGAGGGGGAAAGGGCCTGATTGCAGGAGGAATTGTTATTTTAATTGTCGCAATCTTGTCCTTTGACCTTATGGGACTGATCTTTTTGGGAATCCCCGCATTTTTGCTGCTTGTAATCGGTATCCTGCTCAAACACAAAAGATCGGCTTCCTGGATTTCTTATTATCAGGAAATAACCGGTTATTCGGAAAGTGAGCTGTTGCAGATTGACCGTGAACTGGCTTCTCCCTCTGTTACACTTGTGATTACTCCCAGTGCTACAATAAATAACTCTGTTTCCGCCTTCTTCACGGAACACTACATGGTCATGAACGGCGTATACCCCTATGTCCGTCGTCTGGAAGACTTCATTGCAGTTGCGTTCTCTGACAGCACAGACATTTGGAGCATGGCCAGCTTAACAAAACAGGATAAAGAAACCATGTCCGTTGGACTTTATACTGACAGCGCAAAAAAAGTCGCTCTTTGTAATGAACTCATGCAAGAACTGCATCGTCGTAATCCTGATATTCTCTGCGGTCAGGCGATTGTCTGTGAAGGCAGACACTACATATTAGAGCGTGATGGTGCGGAAATCCTGCGTTTATATCAGGAAGGACGCAAACTTGAACTTGCAAAGTGACAAAACAGCCATTGTTTTACTAAAACCATTGCCGCATCGGGCATTCCGAAAACCAAAACGCCCATAACTGGCATATGAGTAGTCTTTTGGTACAATCCGGAATTGATCAAATTTTAATATATTGTATTAC
>CAMWYL010000442.1 GCA_947178465.1 uncultured Lachnospiraceae bacterium
GTATAGGTTCCGCCCCTCCAAGGCACGTAGTCAGCATTTGTCCATCTCATCCCCTCCGGAAATACCGCCTTCTGCGCAATCAGGATATTGTACACTTCTCTTTCACGCGCAGCCGTATCGTCGATTGCAGCTTCCTGTGAAGCGGCAGGACTCAGCCCGATTCCTTGAATATAAAACGTCTCCCCGTTCAGGTTAATCCGAAAATATCCGTTGCTGGTCACACCCGTAACCTGAATTGGCAAATCCGCTGCCACCTCGGGCAACACAACCGTATTATCATCGGCATCCGCCAGAATAACCGTCTGATCGTTGGTATACAGCACTCCGTTTACCTCTGTCACCGTATACTCTGCCGCCAATACGGGCATTCCCATTAACATTACGCCTAAAATCACCCCCGCAAGGTAATTCAGCTTCTTTCTCAACTTCTCTCTCATTTTCTCTCAATCTCCTTTCTCAAGCTATTCAAAAGCTTTCCGTATACTGTCATAATGGAGAAATATCCCCTGTGCGGCGAACGCCTTGATTTCGTCAAGCGTCGCAAGCATAAAGCCCGCAGTCTCCGCCTCCTGAAGCCGCACCTCTTCCTCGTCAAAATCCGAGATAAAACGATACACGTCCACAAAGTAATTATCCCCTTCTCCCAGGTTCTCGCGCTTATAGTTAAAAAGATATCCGCCGTCCCATGATGACACGTCCAGCCCGGTCTCCTCAAGGATTTCACGGCGCACGGCCTCCTCCGAGGACTCTCCTGCCATCACGCCACCGCCGGGAACCTCCCACCATCCGGGCGCCCAAGCCTTGGTCATTACACGCTTCGTAATCAGGAATCTGCCATCCGGACGCGCAATCACACCCAACACTGTCAGATGATATTCCCCTTCCTTGAGACACCAATCGTTGCGCTTCATCGTGCGCCCCGTCCGCTGCTTATCCGCATCATAAATGTCCCATAATTCCATTCCGTTCTCCCCCCTTTGTCAATGTCCATTATAACAGCCCCTCCCCAAGGATAGCAAGCTAAAATTTGCCGCCCGTATTTCTCTTATTGACAACCCTCCCGTCAGGGCATAAACTTTTTATAATACTTTAATATAAGGAGGCTCCGCCATGACTTACACCAATCCGATTCTCCCGGGCTTTCACCCCGACCCCGCTATCTGCCGCGTCGGCAGTGATTTCTTTCTGGTGACCAGCAGCTTTGAATATTTCCCCGGAATCCCGCTCTTCCACAGCACGGATTTAGTTCATTGGGAGCAAATCGGCCACGTGCTCACCAGAGACTCACAGGTGACGCTTGCACACGACGCGCCAAACTGTCTCGGCATATATGCACCCACCATCCGTTATCACGATGGTATCTTCTACTGCATCGTTACCAATGTCGGCGGTGAGCGGAACGGTAACTTTTTTGTATGGACAGACGACCCCTACGGCGAATGGTCCGAGCCTGTATTTCTTCCTTTCGGAGGAATTGACCCCTCGCTCCTTTTTGATGATGATGGGAAAATTTATTACAGCGGTACTGACGAGGGCGTTTTTATCGCAGAAATCCGGCTTGACGACAACCACTGCTGCACCGGCGTCGGAGAAAAGCACTACGCTTGGAACGGTTCCGGCGGAAACAATCCCGAAGGCCCGCATCTGTACAAGATAAACGGCCTGTACTATCTGATGGTTGCGGAGGGAGGCACGGAATACTGCCATATGGAAACGATTGCAAGGAGTCAGAACGTCTACGGTCCCTATGAACCCTGCCCCCATAATCCTATCCTGACAAACCGCAGTACCGGACTTCCGATTAAGGCGACCGGACACGCGGATCTTGTAGAGGACGCGGCAGGCAATTGGTGGGCGGTATGTCTTGGAATCCGTCCGCTCGGCTACCCGTTTCGCCACAATCTCGGACGGGAAACGATGCTCGCTCCTGTCACATGGGAAAACGGCTGGCCCACCATCGGGGAAAACGGCCATATCACGGAAACGGTATCCACATCCCTGCTTCCCGACAGGAATCCGGACTTCCAAAGCCGTTATTATATCCCCGCAAGCGCCATGACGGATTCCTTTGACTCCGCCACAATGCATCTTTCCTGGAATACGATTTATAATCCTGAACCGGACTGCTACAGCTTCACACCGGACGGTCTGATATTACATGGAAATCATTGTGATATATCCTCTGCCGAACCCAAGGCGCTGCTTTGCAGACGGCAGGAACACTTTGACTTTACCGCGGAGGTCACCTTTTGCATGAAGGTTCCCGCAGAGGGAGACGAAGCCGGGTTGTCCGTCTATATGAACAACCGGCATCATTATGAGGCCGCACTCACCGTAAAGGACGGCAGGCGGCAGTTGATTTTGAGGCGTCAAATCGGTTCCCTCTCCGCAATTGAGCAAACGATTGACTATGACAAAGATACCGTGACCTTGCAGCTCTGCGGCTCGCGGGAATGCTATACCTTCTCCTATCTGTCCCCACAGGGGGAGGCTGTCCGCATCGGAAGCGGAGAAGCGCAATACCTCACAACCGAGGTCGGCGGATGCTTCACGGGAAATTATATCGCGCTGTACGCGTCCTGCGGCGAAGCGTCCGCGAAAAACGACGTTATATTCCACCGTTTTTCTTATTTCCCGCTGCATTGACTGCACAGTCCCATCAGCACGGAGCCGGCGCATTCCAGAGAAAACTTGTGGTGCTCGTAGAGATGTTCTGTAAGCTCCTCCATAAAATGGCACTCCATGTGAAGGACCTTTCCACACTCGCGGCACTGCATATGTATGTGCTCATGGCACCGTGCATGCGGTTTCGCACACTGATAACGGCAGAACTCGTCTTCTGCCGTTTTGTACCGCATCAGCTCACCGCTGTCGGTCAGCTTGTCAAGATTTCTGTATATCGTGGTCAGATTTACCTGTATCCCCATTTCCTGCATGTATTCATTGATATCGTAGGCCGTAAA
>CAMWYL010000443.1 GCA_947178465.1 uncultured Lachnospiraceae bacterium
TTTATATAGTTTGTTATAGTAAAAAAAGACACTCAGTACCATCAGTTCACGTCCGTTCTCCTCATGGTCAGACCCCATTCAAGTAACTTACTGCCAAAAACTAAAATCACAATACAACAAAATAGAACCAAAATGGAATCATATCCTTTAATAAAACAAAAAATCGATGCCATCAGCAATACGGACAGAACTGCCCATACCATGAAAGAGAAAGCCTTCCCGTCCTGCCGCTTTTGCTCCAGTTTTGCCTCCGCTGCTATGCCGATTACCCCTAATATAAAGATTGCACCGGCTGTATGTATATCGGAATCTATATACCTTGTTGCCAGCAAGACCAGGAGCAGTGACAGGCACGATAAGATATAGCACTGCCAATATTTTTTTAAATGGATTCCTCCAAGATAGGAACGCAGGGGTGCAAAAAAGGCAAAAAAAATGATTCCCTCTCCTATCATGCCCATAAAAAGACAGATCATGAAGCCGGTTAAGACTGCGGCACCGATCTCAAGCATTCTTAAAAAACCATAATGGTAGATTTCTACCATGGAATCGCTTATGATATTTTCTTTAATCAGCAACTTTGTTAATTGCCCTGCTATTTTCTCCATAATGTAAAAATTCCTTGATCAGAGTATGACAGATACCCGGAACACCCCGCCATCATATCTGATTGTGACCTCTCCGTTATATTTCGCGGCAGTTCTCTCCACAGAAACCAGTCCAATTCCGTGATCTCCTGCCTTTTTGCTGCGTATCCGGCCGTGTCCGTCCACCGAGATTGTCCCTGTATAGGGATTTTCTACCGCAATGAGAAGTACCCCCTTCGACAGCCGTACCGTCAGATCCACTTTTCTTTCCTCTTCCGGAAGAAACCGTACCGCTTCCAGTGCATTGTCCAAGAGGTTTCCGAGGATGACGCACAGGTCCGTTCCGTCCACGGGAAGTTCTGCCGGGACTTCTATGCAGCATTCCATCATAACCCCTTCTGCGAGGGCAGCCGAATACTTGTAGTTGACCAGTGCGTCAAGCGCAAGGTTCCCGCTGTGTGCTGTTTCCCGCTTTAGGAGGCTGTTTTCCCTGATCATCTTCCCGAGCGCCTCCGCAGCTTCATCCTGTTTCCCTTCCCTGACCAGCGCACTGACCGCCACCAGCCGGTCATTTATGTCATGGCGCAGGACGCGCGTCTGCCGGTAAGCTTCTTCCCGCTCCGCAGCCTGCCGCACACACAGCCTGATTTCCTGCTCATACGCCCTGTTCTGCTTCTCCATGAGCGCCTGCGTGCTCATCTTCTCATAAACATCGAAGATCACATAGTTGATGAGCAGCATAAGGGCTGATACAGCGGAGAATGCGGCATACATCCCGCCCTGAAGCGTGAGCATGTATGCGCCATATATGATACATATAGAAGATGTGGGAATGAGAAATAGCTTCGCCCAGTGCCGCAAAGAGAGCGGGGCTCCGTTTTCTTTCACGCTCCAGCGTCCGTGTATTTGTACAGTAAGATACATAGCGATTTTGGAAATGATATTCCCAACTGTAAAGAAGTATTCCCCGTCAGTCCCGACAAGAAGCAAGACGTTCTGGGTGACGACTTCCACTGCCATCCATGAAGCATGAAAGACCCCGGAACGGAACAATGCCGTCTTATAGTCTCCGCTACAGGAAACAATTAGAATCAAGGTTACCAGAAAAATATTCATGAAGAGTATAAACAGAGGGTGCTCTGCACCGGAGATCATGACCAGATACTGGAAGATTATATACACCACCCATACCGCATATCTCCAAGGATTATGTACGGAAACTTCTTTTTTGAATGGTGCGACATAAATGCGGACAATTTGTACCGCAAACAACACCATCACTACATCAAGCAATCCATAGTCATCCATCCTTATCCCCCTTTTCTCTGAGCAAGTTGCTGAACCTTATTCGGATATCTTTTCTCCGGTCTTGACTAATCTGCAGTTTCCTGCCGTCCAGCATAATGACCTCTGTAGGCGCGAATGTCCGTATGTAATCGAAATTCACCAGATAGGACTGATGTATCCGTAAGAATCGCCCGTTCGTGGAAGTCACCTGTTTTTCAATATCATTCATTTTTCCATAGAATCTGTCCTGTCGTGAGCCGGTCTTCTCACTTCCCTTGCCCGCTATATGAATTGAGATTACCCTTCCGCTACTCTCAAAACAACTTATCTGGTCATAGGGTACTCGATGGAAGGCTTTGTTGTAGGAAAAGGAAAAATATCCCTCACGTTTCCTCAGCCTATCGCATGCGGAGAGGAATACCTTGAGAAAGTTCTTCTCTTCAATCGGCTTTGACAGAAAACGGAACGGTTCTGTATAGAACAGCTCTTTCAAATATTCCTCATGCCCCGACAAGTATACGATCAATGTGGGAAGCTCCAGCTCACGCAAAGCTTGTGCTGTGCATATACCGTCCATGTCGTCCATCTCGATGTCCAGATAGACCAGATCAAAGCACATCCTCTGTTCCGTAACGGCCTTAATCAAAGAACCTCCATCAAAAAATGCTTCACAGACAATATCCTTGCCGTATTCCGCAGCAATTCTGCGCAAGAGTTGTTCCACGACTCCGGTCAATGCCTGATCGTCGTCACATATGGCAATGCTAATCATCCAATTCCTCCTGTTCCTGGTCATATTTCTGAAAGATCTATAATTACGGCCAAACATATGATTATATCTTGTAGTATGTTCATTTTACCACATTATAGATATGTTTTCATATCCTATATAAGAAATAATTACATGCACAGCTGTCATTATTACATTTTATTGTTTTCAGGTATGTGAATGAGGTGTATTTTGAATGTAAATTATAATTTTTTTCGTCATGAAAGAAGAATACTCAATAGAAAATGCAAAAGACAGCAAACACATCTAACCTCGAATTACAGTTATTAAGCCACATCGCCATGGCA
>CAMWYL010000444.1 GCA_947178465.1 uncultured Lachnospiraceae bacterium
ATGTGGAAGCATCTCCATGGAGTTGGCAAACGCCATCAAATCTCTCGGGTTCGCGGTCTTATAGCTCACCTTTCCCAGCAAGCGCTCCATATCGTAAATCGGGTTCAGATATTCCCTGATTTCATCTCTTGATACCGTATTTTTGCACAGCTGTTCAATCGTATCCAGACGGTCGTTGATTTCCTCAATATTGACAAGCGGCTGCTCAATATCGTTGCGGAGCTGTCTTGCGCCCATAGCGGTCCTGGTCTTGTCCAAGACCCACAGCAACGAGCCTCTTTTCTGTTTTTCCCGAAGCGTTTCCGTAAGCTCAAGGTTTCTTCGGGTGGAGCTGTCCAGAAGCATAAAGCGGCTTGCAAGGTACGGTGTAATATGTGTGATATGTGACAGTTGTGTCTTTTGCGTTTCCAACAGGTACTGCATTGTCGCACCCGCGGAAATCACCCCTGCAGGAAAGTCCTCAATGCCAAGACCTGCAAGCGTATTGACCTTGAAATGCCCCATAAGGCATTTTTTGCAGCCGTCATCATCAAAATACCATGGTTCCAAAGTATAAACCGTGATTTTAAAACGGTTCTTAAGGTCCTCAATGTCAAAGCCACTCATCATAAACGCATCATTGCAAATGATTTCGGTAGGCATATACTTGTAGATTTCGTCCGTCAGCTTGGATAAGCCCTCCACCTCCGTCAGATAAAAATCCCCTGTCGTGACATCCGCAACCGACACCCCAATCTTATTCTGGAAATGTGCGATACACATCAGGTAGTTGTTCTTGGATTCCTCCAATGCCTGTACATTCAGATTGGTTCCGGGTGTGACAATTCGCGTCACCTCACGCTTTACAAGTCCCTTAGCCAGCTTGGGATCCTCTACCTGCTCACAGATAGCAACCTTATAGCCTTTAGAGACCAGCTTTGTCAGATACCCGTCCAGCGCATGATACGGAACCCCACACATCGGCGCCCGTTCCTCCAGCCCGCAGTCCTTTCCCGTAAGTGTCAGCTCCAGCTCTTTGGATACCAGCTTGGCATCCTCAAAAAACATCTCATAGAAGTCACCAAGTCTGTAAAAAAGGATGCAGCCGTCATATTTTTTCTTCGTCTCCAAATATTGCTGCATCATCGGCGTCAAACCAGCCATATATTTTCTCCATTTCTTATGTATCGTCGTACTTTATGCAATGATTCCTGCAAATTCCCGTATTCCGTGAGTAATATTTCTACACAAGCTCCCCTATATAATAAAAGCCCTGTGCCTGTGTAAGCCTTACATTTACAATCGTTCCAATCAGAGAGGCATCCCCCGGGAAATGAACCAACGTATTATTGGATAACCGTCCGGTGACAAGCGTGTCATCATGTTCGTTGATTTCCTCAACCAATACGCTATGCACCTCGCCCTGCAGTCTGCCGACACGGCTTCTTGCCGTCTCCTGAACGACCTTCAGAAGCTTGTCAAAGCCTGCCTTGATTTCCTCCTCACTCGTCGGGTTCGGCATGGAAGCGGCAGGCGTTCCGGTTCTTGGGGAATAAATAAAGGTGAAGGCATTGTCATACTGAACCTCTTTGACAACGGCAATCGTCTCCTCAACATCCGCCGCGGTTTCACCCGGAAAGCCCACAATAATATCCGTTGTAAGGGAAATATCCGGAATCTCCTGTCGGATTTTGTGTGCAAGCGCCAGATACTGCTCCTTGGTATAACGTCTGTTCATCGCCTGCAATATCCTTGTAGAGCCCGCTTGTAATGGCAAATGGAGATGACGGCAAATCTTTTTGGAGCTTTTCATCACCGCAATCAGCTCGTCCGACAAGTCCTTGGGATGGGAGGTCATAAAGCGAATCCTCTCGATACCCTCTATCTTTTCCACCTCCTGCAGAAGCCGAGCAAAGCTCATAGGCTCCTCAAGGGTCTTGCCATAAGAATTGACATTCTGCCCCAGGAGCATTACTTCGACAACACCCTCCGCCGCAAGACGCTCAATCTCCCGGATAATATCCTTGGGATTCCGGCTCCGCTCCCGCCCGCGCACATAGGGAACAATACAATAACTGCAAAAATTATTGCATCCGTACATAATATTGACGCCCGATTTGAAGGAATACTTGCGTTCTGCGGGCAAATCCTCCACAATTTTGTCCGTGTCCTCCCAAATATCAATAATCATACGGTCTGAGCTGTACATCGTAACAAGCAGCTCCGCGAATTTATAAATATTGTGCGTACCAAATATCAAATCCACAAAGGAATAGCTCTTCTTAAGCTTTTCTATCACAGAAGGCTCCTGCATCATACACCCGCAGAGCGCAACCCGTTTGTGGGGATTTTTCTTCTTCATGCTGTGTACAAAGCCGAGCCGTCCATACACCCGTTGGTTCGCGTTATCCCGCACGGTACAGGTATTGTAAAATACCAAATCCGCAGACTCATCCTCGATAATCTCAAAGCCGATACATTTCAGAATCCCCAGCAGCTTCTCGCTGTCCTTCGCGTTCATCTGACAACCAAAAGTTATGCCGCACGCGGTTAGTGGGCGCCCGGCATTTTCACTCATTTTCTGAACCTGCTTTCTCGCTTTCGCCATAAAGTAATACTGCCTTAACGGCTCCTCGCAAGGCGGTTCCACAGTGATATCTATATTATTAAAATCCACATTATTAAGCATGTTTTCCCCATTTCCAAACGTTTTGTTCTGAATTTCTCCTAAGGGGATTATATCACAACCTTTCTTTGTGTGCTATCATTTTCTATTAAAATTAACGTGTTGAAGATTAGCAAAATTATTTTTTAGGCAACTGCCTCAATGATTATTTTTCCTACTTTATCTTCGTTCCCTGCTAATCATGCTCTTGATCTCCGTTGAGCTCGTTGTCTGTGTATAGGGGAAAAATACCATATCAGCTCCGTGCTGCTGCAGAAATACCTTATTTGCAAGCCAGTCAGGGT